>CAJXSB010000109.1 GCA_913060435.1 uncultured Desulfococcus sp. | reverse complement strand
GCCCCAGAGCCTGCGGCCGCTGGGCTCGCTTTTCGGGCAGCGGAACCCGTCGACGGGCTTCTTGGGATGGATGGCGGGGGGTGCGCCCACCGCCGCTTCGATGCCCATCCAGTCTCGAACGGCCGCAACCTCGCCAAAGGGAACGCCGGTTTGGGCCATGCCCCAGGGCCCCGGGTTCATGCCCACCAGCAGGACCGCCTTGGGTGCACGGCCGAATTTCCGGAGATAGCGGATGTAGCCGTCTCCGGCATAATCGAGGGGATTGTAGACAAAGGCCACCGGCGGGCCGAACGCCAGGGATGCGACGGCGCGGTTCAGCGTCTGAATGGAAGCCTCGACTGGCGCCGTCATCGCTGCGTCGCCCGGACCCCGCAGCGGATTCCCGGAGGCCCCCCTCCCGCTGCCGGCCTGCATCGGAAAGCAGCTCGAATGTGCAGGGGACGCCACCATGGGGCCCGCTTCATGCCTGAACCCGCAACAGTGCGCCGTCGTCCGCCTCGCTGCGGCGGGGCTGGAAGGGAATGCAGGGCGATGCGTTGGAATCCATGGATGAACGCCGGCAGCTCCGCTCGCCGAGGATGTGATCAATGACGTCCCTGGCGCTGTATTCCCGCCCCAGGGTCGTCACCATGGCCTGGACGGCGGAAAAATCCTCTCCGGCCGTCAGGATCGGCACCTCCCGGCCCTCTCCCCGGATCTGCCCCAGACCGATGGTGGCCAAGAGCCCGTTGCAGAGGCACATTTTCCCCTCGGTATCTCCAGCGTCGCCGCCCTTCCTGCGGTAGCTTTCGACCGGCTCGCCGGGGCAGCGGTAGATGATCCCGTCGCTGCCGTCGCAGACAAACTGCTGCAGGTAGCCCAGGTCGCAGACCCGACGCCGGCATCGCGCCCCCTCGACGCTCGCCATGGTGCTGTTGAGATCGATCAGCTTGAAGGGGTACCCGGTGGGCGATGCCTGGAAATCGGTCTGGGTATCGACGCCGCCGGCAAGGAGCCGCTCCACGACTGCTTCACGGATCTCCGGCAGAATACCCGACTCGGTGCAGTAGGCGAAGACGGTGCCGATCTGAACCCCGCTGGCGCCCTCCGCCAGCGCCGCCTTCAGCTTTGCTGCAGAGGCATATCCACCGGCCAGCCAGAAGGGTTTGCCGAGGCCCCGGATGCGGTCGATGTTCGGGGCGTCCTTGGGGCCGTAGGCCGGCAGGCTGGCGCTCGCCTTCGGCGCCCTTCGGGGCGGCGCATTATGGCCCCCTGCGGTATGGTTTTCCACGACAAACCCGTCGACCGTGCCGCTGGCCTTCCGGATCATGGTCTTGGCGACAATGTCCGAAGAAACGATGGCCAGGAATTTCGGTCGGTTCAAGGGAAACGCCTCCCCTTCGCGAAAGTCCGCGGGATCGAACCGATGGGAAAAGGGGATATGTTCGGGGTTGTTTTCGACGTGGAGCTTGAGCGCCATCGGCTCCCAGCGGGAAAGACCGTCGAGGATGCCCGGAATCGCAAGGGGGATGCCCGCCCCCATCAGGACGGCGTCCACCCCGGCGAGGATCGCCCCGAAGATGGAGGGCAGCGTGGGCAGCTGCACCTTTTCGAGATAGTTGATGCCTACGACGCCGCTATGGCCTTCTTTGGCCAGAAACACTTCGATGAAGTTGGCCACGATCATCAGCTCCATCGTTGCCCGCTTCATCTGGACCGCGGCCCGGGGAACCAGCTTGAACGGCTTGTCGGGGGCTTTCCCGCCCGGGATAAAATAGGCGTCCAGAATGCGCCGGGCCATCTCCGGCCAGGGAAAATGGGAAAGAGCCCGCCGCATGTTTCCACCGGGATCACCGAGCTGAAAGCGCCTTGCCACCACCGAATCGAGCGCGGTGCCGGACACGACCCCCATCTGGCCCGCTGTCGAAACCGCCTTGGCCAGCCGCCAGTCGGATACCCCGATTCCCATGCCGCCCTGGATGATTTCAGGAAATTCTGATTGTTTTTTCATGTCGATCTCGCCCTTCACCTATGGATGATTACCGGCGCACCACTCAGGGCGCCGCGTACATGTTGCGATCATGATATCTGCTGACACCTTATATGCAAAGTAATGGGCCGCCGTAAAGCAGGGGCTTTCGCCGGATGGGTGCACCCCAACCAATAATCGTTTTTTTCCGGATAGATATCGACCAATGTAAAAGATTTGTATCCGATCGGAGTCGATATCGCACCACCGCACTTTACATGCAATCAAGAATAATTACATTTTAAATTATTGAATTATTCATCATCCGGACAATCCCACAAGGAGGTGCGAGCATGGAGATCAAGAAGATTCTGTGGCCCACGGATTTTTCCAGAAGTGCGGAAAAGGCACTGCCCCACGTCAAATCGCTGACCCAAAAATACGACGCCGAAATTCATGTACTGTATGTTATTGAAGACACCGCACATCATGAGCCCTGGTACGGCGTATTCGAAAAGGAGCGTGTCGAAAAGCTGGTCGAGCGGGCACAGAAATCCGCCAACGAACGCCTCGAGCAGATCTGCAGCAAATACCTCGAGGGATGCCCCATGTACATCCGCCACATCGACATCGGCGACCCCGCGCGGAAGATCCTTGATTTCATCGACCAGAACAAGGTTGACATGGTGGTCATGGCAACCCGGGGCGAAAAAGGGGATTTCCCCTTCGGCAGCGTCACCGAAAAGGTGATCAAAAATGCCTCCGTACCCGTGGTCAGCATTCCCACGAAGGAGGATGAGGAATAAATCCGGCATACACGCCCACAGGAATGGCGGGAGATACAGCATGGAGAATGAATTCATCACATTCAACACGGAGATCTGGGGCTATGATTTCACCTGCAGAAAATGCGGTCGGGTCTGTTCCGTCGAGGGTGAGGCACCCGTCAACGCGCGGGCGACCATGATTCAGCAGGGGTGGCAATTCATCGAAGAGGGGGAAAAGATCACCCCGATCTGCCAGAACTGCGCATAGAAATTCCGGTCGGCAATTGGCCGGAACGGCACGTCATGTCTGCAAAACCCATCGGCGGCGGATATGTCGGTTTTCCGTCACCTCCCCCACATATTAGGGGGTTTATACCGTCAAAAACTCCGCTTTCCCCTGGCTTTGAAATGGTTTTCGCAATGCTGAACATTGGGTCATAGAAAAAGCGTTGGATGGAAACGACATATGAGTATTACTGAAAACCATGAGAGGAGAAAGCCATGAGCGAGTATACATACACACAGACCAAAGATGATAACGGCAACGATTATCTCTGCCCGTTGACAGCGGAAGGACAGTGGAATGCCGGGCGTCCTGAGGATCGCGACGACTGCTTTGAAAAGAATGTTGCTGAACGCTATTCGGGAAATTTTACGGTGGCCTGACGTACAGGCAATCGCAAGCCCATGCTACCATGTCGAAACAGCAGAGGAGAATTGCCATGAACGAGCATCTGAAAGAGACGCTGAACAATATTGGAGAAGAGTTCCGGCCGGATATCGACGCAAAATCCAGATTCTATCTCGAGATCGATATTGGCGAACGTGCCGGAAGGCTGGGGTTTTCGGACGTCAAAGACAGATTTGACAAGACTTATGTCATTGTGCCGCTGAAGCGTCCGCGCGCCGGCATGAAAGTGCGCATTGACGGGAGGACGTTCATCAACTATGCCTTGTTCGATTCGGGCATCGTGGCACCGGGGTACGTGGCCAAGGAGTCCGAGCTTCCCTACCGAACATTCATCCCCAACGACAGCATGATCAAAAATTTTACCTGATCCCTGAAAAAGCAGGCTGGCGGTCAAAGCCATTTCCGCCAGCCCGTCCGCTTTTGATCTATCAACGTCGCTGTCCCTCCTCGACTTCCAATTTTCATATGATAGTTCCCTCTGCCACTTCATTTCTGAAATTCTTGCCCCTTGAGTTCGGCGGAATTATCTGCTACGGCTCCGGGATCATGACGGATCTCAAGCTTCGACACGCGCTGCGGGCCTCGGGTCTTTTCTCCTGGCTGGACCTCCATTTTGCGGCATTCATTGCGCGGCTTGCCGGCGCCGGCGGCGCCCTGGAAATTCCCCTGGCGGCAGCCCTGCTCAGCAGGCGCCAGCGGGCCGGCCACCTCTGCCTCGAGCTCAACCACCCGGCCGGCAGCGCCGCTGCCGCCGCGCTCGCGGATGTCGGCATTGCCCTGCCCGAGGCGTCCGGCTGGTCAGCGGCGCTCAAAAAAAGTGACGTGGTCGGACGGCCCGGAGAGTTCGCCCCCCTGATTCTCGATGCGCGTCTGCGGCTCTACCTCCATCGCTACTGGGAATACCAGGATACCATCGCCGGAGCGTTGCGGCAGCGATCGGCATCCATCTTCGCGGACCTCGATGCGCGGCGCCTCGCCGAGGGCATGGCGCGCCTCTTTCCACCGCCCCCGTCGCCCGAGGGCACCGACTGGCAGAAGGTGGCGGCATTTGCCGCCATATCGAGGCGGTTTGCAGCCATCTCCGGCGGACCGGGAACCGGAAAGACCACGACGGTGGCAAAAATCCTGGCCCTCCTCTTCGAACAGTGCGGGGCCGCCCCCTTCAGAATCGCCCTGGCCGCCCCCACGGGCAAGGCCGCCGCCCGGCTGCGGGAGGCGATCATTCGGGGAAAATCACAGATCGACAGCCCCTCCAGGGACGCCATACCCGAGGATGTGACCACCATTCACCGCCTCCTGGGCAGCCTGCCGAACTCGCCCGATTTCCGCTTCAACGCCGGGAACCCGCTGCCGGTCGACCTGGTGGTTGTCGACGAGGCATCTATGGTCGACTGCGCCCTCATGGCCAGGCTGATCCTGGCCCTCCCGGTCGAGGCCCGCCTGATCCTTCTCGGCGACCGGGACCAGCTGGCATCCGTCGAGGCCGGTGCCGTCTTCGGCGACATCTGCGACACGGGCCGCCTCCACCAATTCTCGCCCGCGTTCTGCCGGGCGCTGGACGACATCGCCGGAGAACCGCTGGCCTGCCCGAGAACGCCGGCGGCCGCGGAGGCTGCACCAGGACTCTCGGACGGCATCGTGGTGCTGAAAAAGAGCTATCGGTTCGGCGAGGGGAGCGGCATCGGCCAGGCCAGCCGCAGGATCAACGCCGGCGACGGGGAAAAGGCCCTTGGAATACTTGCCTCCGATGAGCACCCGGATGTCCGATGGCGAACATTGCCCCGGGCCGAGGGCCTCGCATCGGCCCTCCGGGAGTCGATCGAGACCGGCTTCGGCCCCTACCTGACGCGCCTTGACGATCCTGCCGCGGCGTTTCGGGCCTTCGACCGCTTCCGGATCCTGGCAGCGGTCCGACGCGGGCCCTTCGGCGTCGAGCGCCTTAACGACGTCGTCGAAGAGATCCTGCGGTCGGCAGGCCTGATCCCGCCCCGAACGGCCTGGTATTCGGGCCGGCCGGTCATGGTCACCCGCAACGACTATCACCTCCGGCTGTTCAACGGCGATGTGGGAATCTCCCTTCCAGTCCCTTCCGGACAGGTCCGCGTCTGGTTCTCCGACGGCCCTTCAGGGTTCCGCTCCTTCTCGCCCCTCCGGCTCCCGGCCCATGAAACCGTCTATGCCATGACCGTCCACAAGAGCCAGGGGGCCGAGTTCGACCATGTCATGATGATTCTGCCGGACCGGGACTCACCGGTTCTGACGCGGGAGCTGCTCTACACCGGCATCACCCGGGCTGTCCGGAAAGCGGAGGTCTGGGGCGCGCGCCCCATCTGGACCCAGGCGGCCGCCCGTTCCGTGCAGCGGAGCTCCGGTCTCCGGGACGCCCTGTGGCACCCGGCGGTTTCCCGGAGCCGATAGCGCAGGATGCCTGCGAGGCAAAGCTTTCTGTTTACAAAAACCCTCGGGCGCACTAATATGGCGTGTTGCGGTACAGGCCTCAGCGCCTGTTTGAACAGTGGCATTTTTGTTCAAGCAGGGGGGCCACTGCCGGTGCCCCGGCAACCGCATGGGAACAATCCATAGCCCTGTAACAAGGGCCATGCGCCGCTGCCGGTCCTTCGATATCGGCATGGCCCATTTCAGTCGGAAGCTTCCGGAAAGAGCGCATTCGGTCAGCATGATCAGCATTGAAAACATTTCCAAGAGTTTTGGCGGCCAGACCCTCTTCGAAGGGGCGAGCTTCAAATTGAACCCCCGGGAGCGCATCGGCCTCGTCGGCCGGAACGGGCACGGCAAGACCACCCTCTTCCGCCTCGTCATCGGCGAGGAGACGCCGGATGAAGGGGAGATCGTCGTTCCCAGGAACTACCGCATTGGCTATGTCGAGCAGCACATCCGCTTCACCGAGGACACGGTGCTTACGGAGGGCATGCGGGGGCTGAACGAAGCCGAGCGGGACCACCACTGGAAGGTGGAGAAGGTTCTCTCGGGCCTCGGGTTCTCGGATGCGGACATGCAGCGTCGCCCCGAGGAGTTTTCCGGTGGATACCAGGTGCGCCTCAACCTCGCCAAGGTTCTGGTCTCGGACCCGGATCTGCTCCTCCTGGACGAACCGACCAACTATCTCGACATCACCTCGATTCGATGGATCGAGCGGTTCCTCCAGAACTGGCCCCGCGAACTGCTCCTGATCACCCACAACCGCGGCTTCATGGACAAGGTGATCACCCACACCGTCGGCATCCATCGAAAGAAGATCCGGAAGGTCGAGGGGGACACCGGCCAGCTCTACGGCCAGATCGCCCAGGACGAGGAGGTCTACGAGAAGACGCGGCTCAACGACGAGCGCCGCCAGAAGGAGATCGAGCTTTTCATCTCCCGGTTCAGGGCCAAGGCCCGGCTGGCCAACATGGTCCAGTCCCGCATCAAGACCCTCGAAAAGATGGAGAAGCGAAACAAGCTCGAGGAGATCAAGAACCTCGAGTTTTCGTTCCGGAGCCGCCCGTTCCGGGGCAAACAGGTGATGTCCGTCGAAAACCTGGCCTTCGGCTACCCCGGCGGCCCGCCGCTGATCCAGGGCCTCGACTTTCAGGCGGTGCCGGGCGACCGCATCTGCATCGTGGGAAAAAACGGCAAGGGGAAGACCACCCTGATCAAGCTCCTGGCGGGGATGCTCCCCCCCACGGCTGGAAAGATCCAGTACAACCCCAACATCACCCAGGGATTTTTCGAACAGACCAATGTTCAAAGCCTGGTCGACAGCCGGACGGTGCTGGAGGAGATCCTCTACTCGGACGAGGGGGTCGACCAGCAGGTTGCCCGCAACATCTGCGGCGCCATGATGTTCACGGGGGACGACGCCCTGAAAAAAATCGAGGTCCTCTCCGGGGGGGAGAAGAGCCGAGTGATGCTGGGAAAGCTGCTGGCCACCCCCGTCAACCTCCTCCTCCTGGACGAACCCACCAACCACCTCGACATGGAATCCTGCGACTCCCTGCTGGCGGCGCTCGACAATTTCGACGGCGTCGTGATCATGGTCACCCATAACGAGATGTTCCTCCACACCCTCGCCCGGCGGCTGATCGTCTTCCAGGACGACGCCGTCACCCTTTTCGAGGGCGGGTACACCCGCTTCCTGGAGAAGGGCGGGTGGCGCGAAGAGGGCGCTGCTGCTTCGGCCAGGGAAACAACGGCGCCCTCCGGCGACGCCCCTGCCCCTTCCGATGCCGCCGCCCCCCGGCTGGGCAAAAAGGCCCTGCGGCGCCTCCGATCGGAGGTCCTGACCGAGCGGGCCAAGATCCTCAAGCCCATCGAAAAGAAGATCGCCGGCGCCGAGGACGCCATCGACAGCCATGAAAAGGCGATGGACGCCTTCAACCGCGAGATGCAGGCCGCCACCGAGGCCGGCAACGGCGAAAAAATCGTCTCCATCTCCCAAGCCATCCACGCCGCGGAAACCGCCATCGAATCCCATTTCAACGATCTCGAAACCCTGACAGCCCTTCTCGAAGAGGAGACGGCCCGTTTTGACCGGAAGCTGGCCCGCATCGACGAAGGATTCGAGAATTAACCCTGATTTTGACTTCCAGCAACCCATCAAGACCAAGAGGAAACCATCCATGGCGATCAACAAGGAACTGCTCGAAATTCTGGCCTGCCCGAAATGCAAGGGCGAGATCCGCCTCAACGACGCCGGAGACGGCCTGATCTGCGACCACTGCAAACTGCTTTACGAGATCAAGGACGACATCCCCGTCATGCTCATCGACGAGGCGAAGCCCATCGCCGGCTGACGACGCCTCCATGAGCACCCCCCGCCCCCCTGCGCCGGCAAAGCTGGTCATCAGCCTCATCCTGCAGGACCGGTCGCTGATCGGCCCACTGGTCGATCGCCTCATGGCCCGGTTCGGCCCCCTGGACATGGTCAGCGCCTGGCTCGACTTCGATTTTACGGGCTACTATGCGGCAGAAATGGGCACCCCCCTCTTTCGGCGGATGCTGACCTTCCGGGACCTGATCGCTCAGGAAGAGCTCCCGGAGATCAAGGCTTTCACCAACGGCATCGAAGCCGGCTTCGCCGAAGGCGGACGGCGGCGGGTAAACATCGACCCCGGCTACCTGCTCCTGGAGCGATTCGTCCTGGCCAGCGGCAAGAATTTCACCCACCGGATCTACATCGGCGGCGGCATCTACGCCGACCTGACGCTCATCTACACCCGGGGGCGCTTCCAGACCCTGCCGTGGACCTATCCCGACTACGGGGATCCCGGGATGCTCCGCCACCTCCACCAGATCCGCCGGCGCTACACCCTTGACCTGAAAGCGATATAAAAATGAAAGCGATATAAAAATGATCAAAAGCATGACCGCCTTTTCCAGGGCCGACCTCTCGGAGGGGCCCGTTGACGTCACCATTGAACTCCGCGCCTACAACAGCCGCTACCAGGACATCGTCGTCAAGCTTCCCCAGGCCTATCTGTCCCTGGAGGAGAAGATCAAGGCGCAGATATCGGCGTCCCTTGCCCGGGGGCGAATCGAGGCGCGGATCCAGATTCAGGAGACAGCGGCGGAGGCCGCAGCCTTCGACGTCGACGAGACAACGGCACGGGCGTACTACCGCACTCTCGTCCGCCTCATCGAACGACTCCACCTCAAGACCGACATCGCCCTGGATCACCTGATCCACGTGCCGGGCATCATCCGGCCGGCCGAGGTCGAAAAGGACCTTGACGCCTGCGCGCAGGTCGTATCGGCCTGCCTCTCCCAGGCGCTGGCGGATCTGGATGCCATGCGGCGGCGGGAGGGCGAGCACCTGGCCGCCGATTTCGAAGCGCGTCTGGAGGCCATCGAGGGCGTTCTCGGCAAGATCCGGCAGGAGGCCGCCGATCTTCTGCCCGCCTATCGGGACCGCCTCAAGGAGCGCATCGAGGCCCTGACCCAGGGCCTGGTCGAGATCGACCCCGCGCGGATCGCACAGGAGGCGGCGTTCCTGGCCGATCGGAGCGACATCTCGGAAGAGCTGGTCCGGGCGGACAGCCACATCCAGCAGTTTCGGTCCATTCTGGCCGACGATGCCCCTGCGGGGCGCAAACTCAATTTCCTGGTTCAGGAATTCAATCGGGAATTCAATACCATCGGATCGAAAACCGGCAGCGCCGACGTATCTCACCGCGTGGTATGGCTCAAATCCGAGCTTGAAAAAATCCGAGAACAGGTACAGAATATAGAATAATGGGAACGACGAGGCATATCTTGACAACACCGAAGAAGCGCGCGGGAGGCCTGATGGAGCAGACCCTGTTGAACATTGGATTCGGGGGAACGGTGGTGGCGGACCGGGTGGTCGCCATCGTCTCCCCCAATTCGGCCCCGATGAAGCGCCTCAAAGACGAGGCCAAGGATGACCGGCGGCTGGTCGACGCGACCCATGGTCGCCGCACCCGCTCCATCATCATCATGGACAGCAACCACATCGTCCTGTCGGCCATCCAGGCGGAAACCATCTCCCAGCGGTACGAGGCCGCCATCCGGGAATCCAAAGCCAAATCCTGACACCCCGGGCGAGGCGCCGGGCCTGCCCCAACCCCCGATGAAAGCATTGAAACCGTGAACGCTACCTCCGCTGATCCGCCCAAACGGCGGAAAGGAAATCTGTTTATCGTCTCGGCGCCTTCGGGCGCCGGCAAAACGACCCTGTGCCGGGCCCTGCTCGACCACGTCGACGACATCTACTATTCGGTCTCCCACACCACGCGGCAGCCCCGGGGGCGGGAACGGGACGGCGTCGACTATTTCTTCATCCCTAGGCAGGAATTCCTCCGGGGGATCGAGACCGGGCGATGGGCCGAATGGGCCGAAGTCCACGACTATTTTTACGGCACCGCCCGGGACATCCTTGAAACGGAGCTGAACCGGGGGCGGGACGTTCTGCTCGACATCGATGTTCAGGGCATGGCGCAGCTGGTCCGGCAGTATCCCGAGAGCATCACCATCTTTATCATGCCGCCGTCCATGTCGGCCCTGCGGGAGCGAATGGAAGCCCGGGGCACGGACACGGCGGCCGTCATCGAAAAGCGGCTCGCCAACGCCGAAGCCGAAATCGCCGCCAGAGACCGCTATCGCCACATCATCGTCAACGACCGGCTCCCGGAGGCGATCCGCACGCTGATCGACCTCGTGGACGGCTATCGGCGGAGCAACGCATGAAGACAGAGTTTCTCTTCGGCATCCATCCGGTCCAGGAGGGGCTCCGGGCGGGGCGGCGGACATTCCGGGCCCTCTATATCGCCCGGACCCGGACCACCGACCGGTCGGAGGCTTTGGCCGCCGCCGCGGCGGACCGCGGTGTCCCGGTGCACCGCATCGCCCCGGAAAAGCTGCGCGCCAGGGCCGGCTCCGACCATCACCAGGGGGTCGCCGCCGAGGTCGGCCCCTACCCCCTGGCGCCCCTGCCGGCGCAGGAGGAGATCGCCGAGCCCTTCTTCCTGGTCATCGACAGCGTGGTGGATCCCCACAACCTCGGGGCCCTGCTCCGGACGGCCCTCTGCGTGGGCGTCGACGCGGTGATCCTTCCCAAGGACCGGGCAGCCTTGCCCACCCCCGTCGTCTCCAAGGCGTCCGCCGGCGCCATGGAGCACATCCGGATAACCGTCGCAACCAATCTGGCCCGCACCCTGACCGACCTCAAGAACCAGGGGGTCTGGGTATCGGGCATGGACGTGGGCGGGGCGAAGTCGATCTTCGACAGCGACTTCACCGGGCCGCTGGCCGTTGTCGTCGGCGGCGAGGAGAAAGGCATCCGCCCGCTGGTCCGCCAGCAGTGCGATTTTCTCGTGAGCATCCCCCAGAAAGGCCCCGTCAACTCCCTGAACGCTTCCGTTGCCGGCGGCGTGGTGATGTACGAAGCATTCCGGCAGCGCCTCGCCGCCAGCCCAAAAAATTAGTTGTTTCATAAAAATTAATGGTTAACAATGTACCAGATCAACACGGTACCATCCAAACCAGGGACCACCTCTTGACAAGGCTTCGACGTCATTCGACGTCAATGGACGAGCCGGAAAGGATGACGGTATGGGAGAGAAGATTACAAAAGGCGCAGACGGCAGCTTGAACGTTCCGGACAACCCGATAGTCCCCTTCATCGAAGGCGACGGCATCGGGCCAGACGTGTGGGGTGCCTCAAAGCGCGTGATCGACG
>CAJXSB010000108.1 GCA_913060435.1 uncultured Desulfococcus sp. | reverse complement strand
CGCCTGATAATCCTTGACGACGGGCTTTTCAGCAGTCGGCGCAGTGGTTGCCGCGGGTTGTGCCGGCGCGGCGAAAGGCGCCTCTGCGATCGGTGTCGGAGCCGCTTTTCCCAAAGGCGCCGCCGGCGTCGGTGACTCGGCTTGCTCGACGTCTGCCGCGCATATCGCGCCCTGGGGACCGGTTCCGGTGAGGGTGCTCAGGTCCACGCCGCGCTGGGCAGCCAGCCGGCGCGCATAAGGGGAGGCCTTGACCCGTTTGGCCCCGGCCGGGGAGATGGATGGCCGGGGGGTCTCCATCATCGGTCCGGGTGTGGATCCGGACACGCCTTCGACACCAGCCGGTAACCGGGTATCCTCCTTGGGGGACAATTCAGGGGGGGCGGCCTCCGTTCGGATGATGGCCATGACTGTTCCCACCGGCACCTTTTCGCCCGGTTGGACGAGAAGCGCTTCAACGATACCGTCTTCGTACACTTCGATCTCGATGGCGGCCTTGTCCGTATCCACGACGGCAATGATATCCCTTTTGCGGACGCGGTCACCGGGTTTGACCCGCCATTCGATGAGCGTCCCCGCCTGCATGTCCGAGCCCAAACTGGGCATGCGAAATTCAGCCATTGGCGCCCACCATTTTCCGGACAAGGGCCACGATCTTGTCCACCTGCGGCAGGACCGCGTCCTCCATGTGTTTGGCGTAGGGCATGGGTGCCTCGACGCTGCAGAGTCGCTCGACGGGCAGATCCAATTCGTAGAACGCCCCCTCCATGATGCGCGCGCTGATTTCAGCCGAAATGCTCCCGCTGCGCCACCCCTCGTCCACAATCAGTGCCCGGTGGGTCTTGGCCACCGACGCCAGAAAAGTCTGGTCATCCAATGGCCGCAGCGTGCGCAGATCAATGACCTCCGCATCGATGCCCTGCTTGGCAAGGATTTCTGCCGCCTCCAACGATTTGTAAAGGTTCGCCGAGTAGGTGATGATGGTAATGTCTTTGCCGGCCCGTTGCACATGGGCCTTGTCGATATCGACCGCTCCGGCATCGCCGGCCAGTGTCCCTTCCATATTGTAAAGCCCGGCGTTTTCAAAGATCAGCACCGGGTCCGGGTCCTGCAGCGCGGTCCAAAGCATGCCGCGCGCGTCCTCGAGGGTGGCCGGGCTGACCACCTTGATGCCGGGGATATGGGCATACCAGCCTTCAAGGGAGCGGGAATGCTGGGCCGCCAATTGCCGCCCGCCACCGGTTGCCATGCGGATGACGATGGGGACATTGAACTGTCCGCCGGACATGTACAAATAGACGGCAGCGTTGTTGATGATCTGAACTGCGGCAAGCAGGCTGAAGTTGACCGTCATGATTTCCACGATGGGGCGCATGCCGCCCAGGGCCGCGCCGATGCCGGCTCCCACAAACCCGGATTCGGATAAAGGGGTGTCGCGAATGCGCTCCGGGCCAAAGGCCTCGAGCAGTCGCTTGCTGACCGCAAAGCACCCCCCGTAGCGTCCCACATCTTCCCCCATGAGAAAGACCCGTGCGTCTTTTTGCATGGCCTCGTGGATGGCTTCGCGGATGGCGTCACGGTAGGTCAGGGTGCGCAATTCCTTTTGGTCGTCGGTCATGGCATCCTCCGTTCCGAGTAGACAAAGCGGGCCACATCTTCGATCGGCTCCCAGGTGCAGGCTTCGGCAAAGGCGACGGCTTCATTGATCTCCCGGGCCACGTCACCCTCGATCGTTTCGATATCGGCATCGCTCAGGGTCCCTTGACCTTTCATCTTCTCAATGAAAGTCTTAATCGGGCCGCGCCCTTTCCACTCCTCGACTTCGGATTTTGTCCGGTAGAGTTCCGGGTCATACATGGAGTGAGCCCGGAAACGATAGGTGCGGCATTCTAAGAAAAACGGTTTTCCCTGGGACCGAATCGCCTCCACAGCCGATTTGGCGGCAATCTCGACGGCCAGCACATCCATGCCGTCCACGGCTGCCGAACTCACATCATAGCTCATGACCTTGCTGGTGAGATCCATGACGGACTCGGAATATTTCAGCGCGGTTCCCATGGCGTACAAGTTGTTTTCGCACACGAACAACACCGGCAATTGCCACAGGGCCGCCAAATTCATGCTCTCGTGGAATTCTCCCTCGGCAACGGCGCCTTCGCCGAAAAAGCAACAGCTGACACGATTTTTCTGCTGCATCTTGTCCGCCAGAGCCAGGCCGACGGCAAGTGGAAGGCCGCCCCTGACAATGGCATTGCCCCCATAAAACCTCGTTTTTTCATCAAAGAGATGCATGGAGCCGCCGCGACCGCGACTGCACCCCTCCTGTTTACCGTACATTTCCGCTAATATAGCGCTCGCGGGAATCCCCCGCATCAGCGCATGACCATGTTCGCGGTAGGTCGCCACGATGGCATCGTCTTTGGTCAACGCCTCCAGGACCCCGACGGCCACCGCCTCTTGTCCGTCATAGAGATGCAAAAAGCCCCGTATCTTCATCGCGCTATACAGTTCGGCACACCTTTCCTCCAGACGGCGGATGCGAAGCATCGATTTCAGCAGGTGCAAGGCATGCCTGCGGTCCACCTCGCCTGCCTGTTTTGTGCCTTTGGTATTGGTCGTCATTCTGAATCCTCCAGTGTCGAAAGGTCGCCTTCGGGCAGTCCCAATTCACGGGCCTTGAGTAGACGCCGCATGATCTTGCCGGCCTTGTTTTTGGGAAGATCCGGTTTGAACGCGATCTCTTTGGGGGCCACGGCCGACCCCAGTTTCTTGCGGGCAAAGCCGATGATATCCTGGCGCAATTCGTCGCTGGGGGCAAATCCCTTCTTTAGGGCGACAAAGGCTTTGACGATCTCCCCGATCAGCGGATGCGGCTTTCCAATGACCCCGGCTTCGGCAACGGCGGGGTGCTCCATGAGTGTGCTTTCGACTTCGAAAGGCCCTACCATGTGGCCGGAGGTCTTGATGATGTCATCGGCGCGGCCCACGAACCAGAAGTAACCGTCCGCATCGCGCTTGGCCAGGTCCCCGGTCAGATACCAGCCGCCGACGAAGCATTGACGATAGCGCGCCTCGTCGTGCAGATAGCCCCGGAACATGGATGGCCAGCCCGGCCGAAGCGCCAGTTCCCCCTGCACCCCCGCCGTTTCGATCACCTTGACGCGATCTTTGCCGGTACGCTGGACGATGGCCGCCTCGATTCCGGGAAGCGGCCGCCCCATGGAACCCGGCCGGATCTCCATGGCAGGATAATTGGCGATCATGATGCCGCCCGTTTCCGTCTGCCACCAGTTGTCATGAATCGGCAGCCCCATGGCCTTCTGGCCCCACACCACGGCTTCGGGGTTGAGCGGTTCGCCAACACTGTGAATGAGGCGCAGATGACTCAGGTCGTACTGGCGGACCGGATCAATGCCCATGCGCATGAATCGGCGGATGGCCGTGGGCGCCGTGTACCAGACGGTCACCTTCTGGGAGGCCAGGATCTGGCACCAGCGCATGGCGTCAAAATCCGATTCATCGACGATGTTGGTGATTCCGTGCAGCAGCGGTGAGATGATGCCATAGGACGTTCCCGTGACCCATCCGGGATCGGCCGTGCACCAGAATATATCGTCCGGGTGAAAATCCATGACAAACTTGCCGGTCATGTAATGAATCAGTGCGGCACCGTGTGCATGGAGCGCGCCCTTGGGCATGCCAGTGGTGCCGTTGGTAAAATGCAGAACGGCGATATCCTCCGGATCGGTCGGTGGGATGGCATAGATGTCGGAAGACTCTTCCATGAGCTTGTGAAACGACAGCAGATCATTTCCCAAATGCTCCTTGGCATCCACCAGGAGCACCTGTTTGAGCGAGGGTAGATCGTCCATGAGCTGGCTTACCTTCTTCCGGTAGTATCGCTCGGTGGTCAGCAGAATTTTGGCGTCCCCTTTGCGCAGGCGCTGAAAGATGGGTTCAGGACCGAAAGCGGAAAAAAGGGGACAAAAAACACTCGTGTTTTTAAGCGTCCCCAATGCCGCGATATACAGCTCGGGTATTCGGTCGGTCAACACGCACACCGTATCTGCTTTCCCGATACCGAGCCCTTTAAGAATATTGGCGAAGCGGCTGGTTTGACCTTTTAGGTCGGCATAGGTGAACGCACGGGATGCGCCTTCGCTGCCGAGCCATTGCAGGGCCACCCGGTTGCGAAGGGGGCCGTCGGCATGACGGTCGACCGCTTCATGGGCAATGTTAAGCCCCTTTGCCAGCGGAAGGCCCTGGAAGGCATTGCGCATGGTTTCCCATGAGAACGTGACCACCGTTTTAGCATAATCCAGCAGATTTGGATTTTTCTGATATGATTCCGGATTTTTCTGGATAGGCGACCAACGCACGTTCGCACCTCCCTCAATACTTCCAGGAAAAAATGTTGCGTCGCTTGGCTGGCGATAACGCTTTCTAACCCAATATAAAATATAAACCAGTCTGTAAAATGATGACTACTAGTAAAATTACCCAATTATAATCGCTTATTTGGTTACTCTTACCCACACCGGTCGTTTTGGGATTCACGACTATTGGTCGACTGCTTCAATTTCTATCGCCACACATCGTCCACCACGCGGCCGTCGGGCCCCAGAACCCGGACATGTAGCGACGTCATGCCAAGGGCATGGGTGGCGCAGCTGAGGCAGGGGTCGAAGGCCCGGATCACCGCTTCGAGCCGTGTGAGGACGGGTTCGGGGACCTTCCCGTTTTTAATAAAATGCCGGGCGACCTGAAGCACCCCGCGGTTCATGGCCAGGTTGTTGTTGCCCGTGGCGACGATGAGGTTGACCCCGGTGATGAGGCCGTTTTCGTCCACTTGGTAGTGGTGAAACAGCGTCCCCCGGGGAGCCTCCACAACACCGATACCCTCGAAGAAATTCGGCTGGGCGTGGGCCCGCACTTTGGGGTTCAGGATGTCTGGATCAGCGGTCAGTTGTTCGGCCTTTTCAATCGTGTAGAGAATTTCGATAAGCCGGGCATAATGATTGTAAAAGGAACTCAGGACCGGGCCCTTATCGAGGCTCTTGAACTCGGCCCACTGCTCATCCGCCAGGGGCGTCCGGCACCCGCCGCAGACATTCAGGCGTGCTGCGGGTCCCACCCGGTAGATGCCCTCGGGATACCCGAGCGGCAGGTAGTAGGGCGACTTCAGGTAGGAATTGTCTTCCACTGCTTCGCCGATATATTCGGCATAACGCGTGGGTGGTACCTGTTCGGCGACGATGTTTCCCTGGTAATCGATAAACCGGAGGTTGCCGTCGAAAAACGCCAGGTTGCCGCAAGGGTCCACCAGCCCCAGGAACATGGACGGAAAGTTGGCAAAGGTACGGATCTCTTCGCGGTAGGTTTCCATGGACGGTTTGAACCACCCGATGGTTCGCAGAACGATGTCCCGGGCTTCCGGAAGGACCGCCCTGATCTTTTCGAGGTTTTTCCTTGAAAGCGGTCCCCCCACGCCACCGGGGACCACCCAGGTGGGATGGATTTTTTTGCCGGCCAGCCATTGGATGATCGACTGGCCGATCTGCCGAAGGCGGATTCCGTCGGCGGCCAGTTGGGGATGGGTTTCCAGCATGCCGAGTATGTTTCGCTTTTCCGGCGGGCCGTCAAAACCGAGCAGCAGGTCCGGCGCGGAGAGGTGGAAAAAGCTCAGGGCGTGGGACTGCATAATGGAAGCGAGGTTCAGAAGGGCTCGCAGCTTTTGTCCCGCCGCCGGGACGGTAACCCCGAGAATGGCGTCGCAGGCCTTGGCGGACGCCAGGGCGTGGGAAATCGGGCAGATGCCGCAGATCCGCTCCACCAGGGACGGCATCTCGTAATAGGGCCTGCCCTCGCAGAACTTTTCAAAGCCCCTGAACTGGGTGACATGGAAGGCGGCATCGTCGACATGCCCGGACGTATCCAGTTGAATGGTGATTTTTCCATGCCCTTCGATGCGGTGAACCGGATCGATCACAATTTGTCTGTCCATGGTGTATCTCCGAGTATATCCCAGTATCCCCACCTTTAGGGGTTCAGCTGCTATCCGAATCGGACCCTGCCGGCCAGATCCGGCAGGCGATCCTCCAGAAGTGCCGACAGCACTTCGAAAATGGCATCCGCCGGCGGCGGACACCCCGGCAGAAACAGATCCACGTCGATAAAGGCGTGCACCGGCCGAACCTTGTCGAAAAGGTGCGGGATGTCCCGGTCCGGCGTCCGGGGTTGGTGGGTCGCGTTCTCCAGGTAACTTCGCTGCATGACCTCCTGAAGGGCGAACCGGTTGCGCATGGCGGAGATGTTTCCGGTGACGGCGCAGTCTCCGAATGCCACCACCCGCCGGGTGTTGCTCCGGATCAGGTGAAGTTTTTCGACGTCCTCCTCGCTGGCCACGGCACCCTCGATAAAACAGACGTCCACGTTCTGTGGATAGGTCCGGGTATCGACGATGGGGCTGAACACCAAATCGATGCGGTTGGCTGCGGCCACCAGGCGCTGGTCGATATCCAGCAGTGACATGTGGCACCCGGAGCAGCCGTCGAGCCAGATGGTGGCGATGCGCATTTTCTCAGCCGGAGATTTCGAGGGTGTGCTCATGGTTCGGCTTCCTTTCGCATCATTTGAAGATAGGGGAGAAACTCAGGGCGCTTGGTCATTTCCGCCACGGACTTTCCCTTCTCGGACAGGGCGCCGGTGGGGCATACCTGTACGCATTTCCCGCATCCGGTGCAGGTTTCGGACTCGCCCCAGGGCTGGTTGAGGTCCGAGATAATCCGGGCATGAATGCCCCGGCCCGCAATGTCCCAGGTGTGGGCGCCCTCGATGTCCTTGCAGACGCGGATACACCGCAGACACAGGACACACCGGTTATGGTCCAATGAAAACCGGGGATGAGAGGCATCCACCGCGTGGGTCAGGTTGAGATAGCCGTAGCGGACATGGGTCATGCCGAGCTTGACGGCAAGATTCTGCAGCTCGCAGTTGCCGTTGACCACGCAGACCGAACAGACATGGTTTCTTTCCGAGAAGATCAGTTCCAGTATTTTGCGGCGGTAGTCGCGGATGCGCGGCGAGTCGGTGATAACGTCCATATCCTGTTTCACCAGGGTGACGCAGGCGGCATATAGCTTCGGGCTCCCCTGGATTTCCACGATGCACAGGCGGCAGGCACCCCGTTCGGCAAGGCCGTCCAGATGGCACAGGGTGGGAATATCGATGCCGTTCTGGCGGGCGACCGTCAGGATGGTCTCGTCTTCCCGGCCGTTGATCCGCAAGGTATAGATGCGTGCGGGATTGACGTCCGTTCTGGGCTTTGGGGGTATCGATGCGTTGGATGTCATGCGGTGTCCTCCCGGGCTTTTCCCATGGCGCATACACCGGCTTCACAGTGATGCCGGCGGATATGGGCCATATACTCGTTTTCGAAATACCGCAGCGTGCTTTTCACCGGGTTCGGCGCCGTCTGGCCCAGGCCGCACAGGCTGGCGGCGCCCACCAGGTCGCACAGCTCCTTCAAAGTGTCGATATCTTCGATTTTTGCGTCCCCGGCGGTGATCCGTTCCAGAATACCAAAAAGCTGGGCGGTGCCGACCCGGCAGGGCACACATTTCCCGCAGGATTCGGACATGCAGAACTCCATGAAGAATTTGGCCACATCCACCATGCAGGCCCCGTCGTCCATGACGATCATCCCACCGGAGCCCATGATGGCGCCCACATCCTTAAGGGATTCATAATCCATCGGCATGTCCAGGAACTGCGCCGGCACGCAGCCGCCGGAGGGGCCGCCGGTCTGGACGGCCTTGAACCGTCGGCCGGCGGGAATCCCGCCGCCGATGTCGAAAACGATCTCCCGCAGGGGGGTCCCCATGGGCACCTCGATGAGCCCGGTGTTATTGATCTTTCCGGCCAGGGCGAATACCTTGGTCCCCTTGCTTTTTTCCGTGCCGATGCCGGCGAACCAGTCGCCGCCGCGACGGACGATGGGGGCGATGTTGGCAATGGTTTCCACGTTGTTGATCAGGGTCGGGCATCCCCAGAGACCGAATTCGGCGGGGAACGGGGGCCGGGGACGCGGTCTGCCGAGCCTTCCCTCGATGGAGGCAATGAGGGCGGTCTCCTCTCCGCAGACAAAGGCGCCGGCCCCCAACCGCAGCTGAATGTCGAAAGCAAAGGGCGTGTTGAAGATATTCTCCCCGAGAACCCCCAACTGCTTGGCCTGCTTGATGGCGCGGCGAAGCCGCTCGACGGCCAGGGGATACTCGGCCCGGACATAGATGTAGCCCCGGGAGGCGCCCACGGCGTAGCCGGCGATGGCCATGCCCTCGATCACCCGGTGGGGGTCGCTCTCCAGAACGCTTCGGTCCATGAACGCGCCGGGATCGCCTTCGTCGGCATTGCAGACCACGTACTTGTCGGCCTGCTGCGCCTTGTAGACCGTCGTCCACTTCAGGCCGGTGGGAAATCCGGCCCCGCCCCTGCCCCGCAGACCGCTGGCGGTGACATCGTCGATCACCTGCCTCGGACTCATCTGTCTCAGGGCCTGGTAGAGCGCTTCGTAGCCGCCCGCGGCGATATAGCTTTCGATGCGCTCAGGCTCGACGATGCCGCAGTTTTCCAGGACGATTTTTTTCTGACGGGAGAAAAAGGGGTGATCGGTCGGCAGCAGCAGCCGGGAAACCGGGGCGCCGGTGAGGCTGCCGATGATGTCCGGGGCATCGGATGGCTGGACCCCCTGATAGGCGACATTCAGGGGGGAGATGTCGATGAGCGGTCCGACGGCACACAGTCCCAGGCATCCGACCGCCCGGACCCGGCACGCCTTTTCTTTTCCCTGCCGACGGATCTCTTCTTCGAGGGATGCTTTTACGGCATCGCTTCCGCAGGACAGGCAGCCGGCTGCCACGCAGACGTTGATGCGATACCGGTAAGATTCAAGGACATCGGTCTCGGTTTTCGCAATCTCCTGCAGATTTTCGATGGTCAGCGTCATGGGACCTCCATTCCTGAAGTTTGTTCACAACGGTGTCCAACGTCAGGTTGCCCACAATGGTGCCGTCGAATACGCCTGCCGGGGCAAGTCCGCAGGAGCCGAGGCACCGGGCGATCATGAGGGATATCTTTTTGTCAGCAGTGGTTTCTCCCGCATGGACGCCCAGCATCGCTTCGACCTGGCGAAGGATCTCGGCTGCCCCGCCGATGTGGCAGGCCGTGCCCTTGCACAGCACGCAGGTATGCTCGCCGGGGGGCTTGAGGGTGAAAAAATGATAGAAGGTCGCTACGGCATATACCCGGCTTAAGGGGACTTTCAGCCGGCCGGCGACATAGCGCATCAAGTCGGGATCGAGATAGCCGAAGGCTTCCTGGACGGCATGCAGCGTTTCGATCAGCGCGTGGGACGCATATCCATGCAGGCGCATGGTTCGGTCGATGATTCGCAGGCGCTTGTCAGGGGCAGCGGGGGAGGGGGAAGGGGATGACAAAGCGGGTGAAGCCGTCGCAGGGGGCATGGGTCGGCCTCCGTTTTTCTGAAGGGGTTGTTTTCTTTCTTATACCGGCAAGAAACGAGCCAACCACTGGTTTGAAAACAATAAGAAAAACAGCGGGTAACAAAATGGTTTGGAAGAATATCGGTAAATTATGGAAAAAAATCCGACGGCGTGAAAAGAAATCAGACACAGGATAACAGTTTAGTCTGATCAATATGGAATGACATTTTCGTATTGTTTCAGCAAAAATTTCTAATGTCATGGCATCACGGCACACCGGTTTCTGACAACGGCTTTTTCCACAGGTATGATCACATCATGATTAGTCTTCGATTTCTTCCAGTGTAATGACGGTGATCGTTTTGGTGTCTCCTTCTTCAGCCAAGATGCCGGTAATTGTGACCGATTTTCCAATTATGCTCGAGAGATCTTTACCCTTGACCAAGTAGTCTTCACCATCATCTCCGGCTATGATGATTTCACCTTGATCATTTTCTTCAAATTAGATTATAAATATAAATTTAAAAGCAGCAAAATTACTGATAAGCCACTGTTTCCCAAAACAAGTTTAGGTCGCGAAAGGGGGAGCGGGAGGTCTTTTTTTCTGGATCTGTTAAGGCCCTCCTGGGGCCGGGGGTTCCTGAAGATTGCTGGGACCGTGCAGCAATCACCTATTCACCGTCGAGAAGCCGTAATATCCGTTCGCCGGTCAGCGGTGCCTGGATCCGGTCGGATGGGATGTCGCGGACGGTGCGAATGGCAGCCCGGATAGCGAAAAAGGCGCCGATGCCGTACATGAACGGTGGCTCCCCAACAGCCTTGCTGTCCATGACGCCGCTGGATTTGGCACCTTCCTCGAAAAAGACCACTTCGAATTTTTCAGGCGCCGAGTAAATGTCGGGCACTTTGTAGGTGGTCAGGGTATCCGACAGCAGCCGCCCGTCTCCATCATAGACGACTTCTTCCATGGTGCACCAACCGATACCCTGGACGACAGCCCCCTCCACCTGGCCGCGGTCCACCAACAGGTCCAGACTGCGTCCGGCATCGTGGACAATCTGAACGGATTCGATGGATGCCGTGCCGCGCAGGACGTCCAGCCGGGCTTCGATCACGGCGGTGCCGCAGACATGGTAGGCAAATGGTCGGCCTTTTTCCTGCTGACGGTCATAGTGCAGGTTGGGGGTGGCGTAAAAGGCGTGCGCGGACAAATCGATCCGATTGCTATGGGCGGTCTGTACCAGATCTGTCCAGGTCAGGGAACCGGGCTGATCACCGATCCAGATCCGTTCTTCGCGGATGGTGATCTGTGTGGCCGGAACGCCTTCAAGCTCGGCGGCAAGGGTTGTCAGGCGTGAGCGCAGGGTCTTACACGCCATCCGGGCCGCCGTTCCGTTCAGATCGGCTGCGGTGCTGGCTGCCGTGGGCGCCGTGTTGGCCACCCGCATGGTGCTCGTGGTTTCAATCTGAATCCGTTCCCGGTCAATCCCCAGGGCCGTCGCCACGATAGTTCGCAGTTTTCTATTCACATCTTGTCCGAGTTCGACCGCCGCGGTGCTGACACTGACGCTACCGTCATTATAGATGTGCACCAGGGCCGCCGCCTGGTTCAGCATGGTGGTCGTAAAGGCAATACCGAAGCAGACCGGCATGACGGCCAAACCGTGTTTGACAAACGGTGAGGCTTGGTTGCGTTGCTGATTTTCGGCATACCGCGATTCGAGATCGAATTGTGATACGGCTGCATCAAAACTACGGCGCGTGGCATCACCGTCCATATGCATGCCATAAGGAAATGGCGTACCAGGCTGAAGCAGATTTTTCCGCTGAAGGGTCCAGGTGGGCATGCCGGTTTTCTCGGCCGCCGCTGCAATGGCCGCCTCGATGACGACCATGGCCTGGGGGGCGCCGAAACCGCGAAATGCCGTAAATGGCGGCAGGTTCGTACGGCAGCTTTTGCCGGAAACCCGAACATTGGCAATTGCGTAACTGTTGGTGGCGTGAAACAGGCTGCGCTCGAGAACGGCAGGGGAAAGATCGGTGAATGCGCCTGCGTTCTGGTAATAGGTGGCCTGGAATGCCAGAAACCGACCATCGGCATCCAATCCCAGGCGATAATCGCTGGAATA
>CAJXSB010000107.1 GCA_913060435.1 uncultured Desulfococcus sp. | reverse complement strand
TGAAGAAGTCCGCCCTCGGCGCCGGGATCAAGGCCGGAAGCCCCAACTACGTCTCCCAGTTCATGGATTTCGAGGAGACCGGCTTTCCATCGACCGGCGCCATCGAGGGTGAACACCGCCTCCTGCGGGTGGCACAGGAATGGCGCATCAAGCTGGCCTGGGGGAAGATGACGGCGCACCGGGAGGATATCGAGAAGACCGTCCGGGCGATCCACAGCTACCTCTACAACGCGGAGCAGGAATTTTTTCAGGCCAAGGATTATTTCAAAATCCGGGGGGAGGACAATGTTCTGCGATACATTCCGTCCGGTACGGTCCTGGTGCGCGTCGACGGCCGGGACAGCCTCTTCGAGGTGCTGGCGCGGATCGCCGGCGCCGCGGTCGCGGGATGCCGGGTCATGGTAGGGCTGCCCCGGGGGCTCGACAATGCCGTAACCGCGTTTCTCGACAGTGAAGACGGCCGGCATTTCCTGGCGGAGATTCCCGTCGTTCGGCATTCCGACCAGGACCTCGTGGAGACGCTCTCGGAGTTCGACCGCATCCGGTATGCGGCGCCGGACCGCGTCCCGGCCTCGATTTTCGAGGCCGCGGCCAAAACGGGGTTCTACATCTCCCGGAATCCGGTGTTGATGGAGGGGCGCATCGAAATGCTCCATTATTTCCAGGAGCAGACCGTCTCCTCCAGCTACCACCGCTACGGCAACCTGGGGGAGCGCGCATTGGAGAATTAGTCCCGCACGGGATTACGGCACCGGCAAAAAACGTTGGGCAGCCCCGGCCCCTGGCCCTACCCGCCGCCGCGCCGACGGCACGCGGGGGCCGGGCCGTCCTTCGCCGTGCACTCCCGGTCCTCGGGGATGGAAAAGGAGATCCGGGTGCCGCGGCCCGGGTCGCTCGCCCATGTCAGGCTCCGCCCCAGCATCCGGACGCGCTCGTCCATGGCGATCAGCCCCAGCCCTTTGCCCATTCGGCGCGCCAGGACCTCCTGCGGGTGAAAACCGCTGCCGTTGTCGGCGATGCTGACCACCACTTCGCCCTCCCGCCGAACGATCGAGACCGTCACGCGGGTGGCGTTGGCATGCTTCCGGATGTTGGTGAAGGCCTCCTGAAAAATCCGATAGGCGATGATCTCGGTATCGTTGCGAAAGAGATGGTCGATCTCCGCCATGTCGAGGGAGACCGCAATGCCTGTCTGCTCCGAGAAATCCTCGATCATCCGGCGCACCGCCGCCGACAGCCCCAGTTCCTCGAGCAGGGCCGGGCTCAGGCCATGGGAAAGGCGGCGGGTATTTTCGATGATGTCGACGATGTGCCGGTGGGTTTTCCGGCAGGCGGACCGGAGGTCGGTCTGGCTGCCTTCCAGCCCTTCCTCGATGCACTTCATCTCGATGGTGAGGACGGCCAGGTCCTGGGCGAGGTCGTCGTGGAGGGCATAGGCGATCCTTCGCCGCTCCTTCTCCTGGGCTTTGAGCAGGCCCGAGGAAAGGAGACGAAGGTTCTGCTCGGAATCCCGCAGGGCCTCCTCCGCCGCCACCTGGATGGAGATGTCTTCATAGGTGAGGATCTGCCGCCCGTCGGCCAGGGGTACATTGTTGAATCGGATGACCCGTTCCCGCCCGTCTTTTCCCCGCACGCGGAAGGTTCTCGGCTCGATGGAATCAAACGTCCCTGCGCCATGTTTTGTATCCGCCGCCCAGACCCCCCGCACCGCCTCCCGGTAGGCTGGTTCGGGGTAGGCTTTTTCGAACCATGTCGATTTGTCGGGAATATCCGCCAGGGTGTAGCCGAAGATCTTGACGAACTTGGGGTTGAGATAGACAAACCGTTGGTCGGTGTCCATGATCGAGAGCCCGAAGGGCGCATACTCCACCAGGGTACGCGACCGCTCCTCGCTGTCCCGGAGCGCGGCCTCGGCGGCACGCTGCCGTCCCAATCCCCGGTAGAGGCGGAGGGCCACCACGCCGATGCCGCCGCATCCGATGAGCCACAGCAGAAAATGCCCGGCGGCGATGGCGCTGTGGTAGGTCGCCATGGAAGCGCGCAGCGGCGCCATGGGAACCGTCACCGAGACGCCGCCCCTTATATCTCCTTCACGGTACCCCTGCGCTGCGTGGCACTTCAGGCAGCTGGGCTCGGTGAGCAGCGGCCGCATCAGGCGCATGAAGGACGCCCCCCCGATATCGGTCAGCTCACTGTACTCCCGGACGCCGTCCTCGAATTTCCGGAGCGCCGATGCCTCCCAGGCATCCGGGGCATTCTCGGGGCGTGTCGGCCGCAGGCTGGTGATGCGCCCCTTGATCCGGTCGGGCCCTTCACCCATGGTGTAGACCATCCGCATCATGTAGGCGGGGTTGATCAGGGTCAGGTGGAGGCCCGACGGCAGGTTCAGATCCCGGTTGGGCACCTCGAGATAGGGATTGGGACGGGCGACCTCGGAGACCGGCACGTAGACGCCGCCCTGGTTCGAGTTCCACCGGCGGTAGTGGATGTCTCTCCAGAAGGCGGTGCGGGCCTGGATGCGCGCATGCTCCTGCACGGTCAGCTCGGACTGGATGCGGTTCCAGGCCAGCGACAGGAGGACCAGAAGCGACCAGACGATCGCCATCATCCAGACATAGTGGTTCAGCGGCAGTGACTTCTCTTCGGTTGGGTCTCCCATGACTCTTTCCCTCCCTTGGTGCCTGCCCTAATGGTAAGACGGCTCCCGGAGGTCCCCTTTCGGCTCCCCGACGGGAGCCGCTTCATCGATATCCGACCGCGGATCAAGGTGTGCGGCCATGATGGAGGTGCTCTTCATGGGGAGGAAGCTCGCCTGATCCGCCACCGGGACGATCTCGATCTTCTCCTGCTGCCGCAGGAACCAGACAACCGCCCCGTAGGCGGCTGCGACCGCGGCGGCATAGTAGAGAAACCCGTGCGGGCTCCCGCTCAGGTTCATCACCGTCGAAGCGCCGACCGGACCGACGGCCGCCCCCACCCCGAAGGAGAGCAGCAGGCAGGAGCTGACGGGCACGATATCCTTCCGATCGAACAGGTCGTGGGCCCGGGCGACCGCCACGGGATAAATCGTGAAGATCAACCCGCCAAAGATCGCCATGACGCCGGAAAAGAGCCAGAAAGACCCCCTGGAGGCATGGACCACGAAGAGGCTGACCATGGCCACAAGCAGGCTCAATACGGCCAGGACGGCGGTCCGGTCGAAACGGTCCGAGATGATGCCCACCGGCCACTGCAGGAGCAGGCCACCGAAAATCGTCGCGGTCATGAAGATCGAGAGCTGGGCCACCGTCATCTGGATCTGGTGGCCGAAAACCGGCCCCATCGCATAAAATGCACTGTTGATCAGGCCCGCAGTAAAGCACCCGAGCATCCCCACCGGGGCCCGCCGGAAATAGGTGGCCATCCGGAAGGTCTGTGCTTGGGGCACCTGGGGATGGATGCTTTGGGTCACGGCCACCGGCACCAGGCTGATGGAAATGAGAAGGCCCACCAGGAAGAAGAGCTCCCTGGAGGCGACGTCACCGGTGTTGAGGAGCTGCTGCCCGATGCTCATCCCCAGGTAGCTCATGATCATGTACATGGAGAAGACCCGGCCCCGGGCGGCGGGTTCGGTGCATTCGTTGAGCCAGCTTTCGATGACCATGTAGAGGCCGATGGTCGATATGCCGGCCATGAATCTCAAAACGGCCCAGACGGCCGGGGTGGCGATCATGCCGTGGAGCATGGCCACCGCCGTGGTCACGGCCGCGAAGGCGGCGAATGCCCGGATGTGGCCGACGCTTTCGATCACCCGGTGGACATGGATGGAGCCGATAATCAGGCCGACAAAATAGCACGCCATGATCAGGCCGATAAACGGGGCCGAGAGTCCGGCCATCGTCAGCTTCAGGCTGATCAGCGTGCCCAGGAGACCGACGCCCGTCATCAATAGCAGGACGGCGGAGAACAGGGTGGTGAAGGATACCAGGGTAGAGACCATTTTTCGTATTCGCCAGCATCTGCAGGATTGTCGATCGTCCGGACACCATCGGGCCGTTGCGGGCCTTCGCGGGACCGGCATCCGCCGGACGCTCTCCAGGGATTCCGGCGGACGACGGGAATACCGCACGCCCTTTTCCGGTCCTGCGCCGTCCGGCCGATCGAGGCATCGTCATGCGCTGGGCTGGAAGGCCGGCTGGAAAGCATCCGTGCAATGGGAGGGAATACCACAAGCGTGAACAGGTTGACAATGAGGAAATGACCGGGTCGTCATTTATAAAAAATTGCCCATCAGAACAAAGGGCGCCCAGTAGAACGGATGGGCATAGGGGGCGCCGGGGGGCGGTTCAAACCCGCCCTCCCCCTCCTCGGCCGGCCCGACCCCGCGGGGGTCCCTCTCCCCGGGGACCATGTCATGCTCACCGGCCAGGAACATGAGCTGCACCTCGCGCAGCGCTTCCGCCTTGTTGAACTGGCGGGCATCCCGCAGCTGATAGAAGAGCGCCATGAAGGTGCCCGTGCTCACATCGGCCACCGGCCACAGGGTCGCCAGGATGGCGCCGGCGCCGCGCTTCTGGGTGAGGGCGGCAAAGCTCTCGATCTCCCTCCCCCGGGCATCCTCTCCGCCCACGGCGGTCTCGCAGGCGGAAAGGGTGAGCAGATCGATGAATCGGAACGGATACCGCCGGCTCTCGAGATCCAGGAGGGTCAGCCGGGAGCCGTCCCCGAGAAGCATGAATGAATCCGCCGCCGTCCCGGGCCGGAAAGCGAAGTGGCTGGCGATGTGGATAATCGGGTAGCCCCGCCGGAGCATCTCCGACAGGCCGGCGGCGGTAAAATTCCGGTTGAGCAGAATCCTGCCCGGCAGAACCCCCCTGGGGTCGTCTGTCTCCTCCTCCCGGACAATGATGTCCAGCTCCTTTGCTACCGCCGGCAGACTGCGGAATCCCTCGGCGGCATCGCTCATGCCCAGCCCGGCAACGCGCGGGGCCGCTGTTCCCGCCTCCCCGAAAAGCTTCTTGGCGGCAGGGGCGAACAGGACGAGGTTGTAGTGCTCGGCCAGGTACTGATCCCCGTCGAAGAGCGCGGCAAACGGAATGTAGCGCAATGCGCCGTCCAGGGAGATCATCAGGGTTTCGGCGTCCAGGGCAACGAGGTCCGCTTCGATGGGAGAGATCAGGAGGTCATGGAGCGCTCTGGCCGGGGGCCGCGGATCCCGCCGGGGCCTTACCAGCGCCTCGCGGAAGGCGAATATCCGACGGTTGAGCTCGGCCTCGGAAATCGCGATCCGATGGGGAATCTGGACTGCCGGCGCCGTGACCAGGATGCTGACGTTCTCCTCCAGCACCAGGAAGGTAACGATGACCGTGCGCTGCCCGAACCGCCCCAGTTCACCCTGCAGGGATTCCAGGCTTACCAGATCCTTTTCACCGAACGCCACCTTGTCGGCATAGGCCGACTCGAGCTCCCGGAGGTAGTCTTCAAAGGCCAGATGGACCTCATCCGCCCTGTCGTAAAGCGCAAAAAGGCGCGTCTGCTCCTCCCCGGTGAGCTCGCGTCGCTGCTGCATCGTCTCCAGATCCTCGATCTCCCGTCCCACACGGCCCAGTTCGCCCTCGAAGGCGGCGGTCTTTTCGATCCAGTGCCGCTCTTCCATTGTCGCAACCACATCATCGACCGTCGCATCGCCTACGCCCCGGGTGTCGAGAAAATGCCGGTATTCCTCCTCCTTGAGCAGCGAAACGACCTGCTGGGCCTCCGGCAGGCGGCCCTCACGGATCAGGAGGTCGGCCACATGCCGGTAGACCCGCTCCTTGTCGTCGAGATAGGAACGGCGGAGCGCCTTGTCGAGGTCCTCCATGCGGGCGCGGGTCTCCTGGATCGACCGCAGCGCCTGCTTGCCGTAGAGAATGGCCAGCTCCGGCCGCGACAGGGCTTCATATATATAGCTCAGCCCGTCATAGGCCCGCCATGTCAGCTCGGGACGCCCGGTCCGGCTGTTGAGAAAGACCGCCTGCATATAATAGGATTTTGCTTTGGCATACGCCCCCCGGCGACTGGAAATCAGCGCCAGGTTCTGGCAGACGGCGCTCTGTCCCGGCAGATCGCCGATGCGTTTCTTGATGGCCAGGGAGCCCGCGAGGTATTCCTCGGCGTCCTCAAGCTTCCCGAGGCGCCAGTAGGTCTCGCCGATATTGTTGAGGGCCCGCGCCTCACCGGCCGGATCGGACAATTCCCGTTTGATTGCGAGGGAACGCCGGTAATACCGGAGGGCGCTGCGGGGTCGGTCCATCCGCCGGTGGAGGGTGCCGATATTGTTAAGATGGTTGGCCTCCCGCTGCCGGTCCCCGATATCCTCTGCGATCTCCAGGGCCGCCTGGCAGCACTCCAGGGCCTGGTCGAGCTGGTTGAGCTTCGCATGGACGATGCAGAGGTTCCCCAGGACCCTGCCCTCGCCGGCGCGGTCGCCGATTTTTCTCCGGAGGGCCAGGGATGCACCCAGGTGGTCGAGGGCTTCCGGGTACGCGGCACGGGCATCGAAGAGGAGGCCGAGGTTGTTGAGGCTTCGGGCCTCGCTCGCTTCATCCCCGTGGGCGCGGGCCAGGCTGATGGCCTGGTGGTAGTAGGGCAGGGCCGCATCGAGCTGCCCCTGGTCCTGCAGCAGGGCGGCGATATTCCGGAGGCTCTCGCTCTCGAGGCGGGGATCCGCCAGACGGCGGGCAATCTCGAGGGCCCGGTCGAAATATGGTCGTGCTGCGGCATAGCGCGCCATACGGCGATGGGCGAGGCCCTTCTGGATCAGGGCCCTGCAGCGCGTCGCCGGCGCCCCGCCCTCCCCCAGGAGTTCGAGTGCGGAAGACGCGTGATCCAGTGCCGCGGCGTATTGCCCCATGCCCTCCTCCGCCCGGGAGAGATCCACCATAAAGCCTGCGGCGGCGCCTGCTCGCTGCGCCGAATGCGCCGCATCCAGGCCTTTATGCCAGGCCGCCGCTGCTTCCGGGTACCGCCCCTCGGCATAGGCGCGCTCTCCGCGGCGGCGGTAAAAATCGACGGCTTCCGCCGCCGATGACGGGACCGGCATCCGGCAGCATCCGGCCAGCAGGAGCAGCACCAGGGCGCCGGCCACGCCGGCACCGCCCCAAAACCTGCCGTTTGGGCGTCGGCCATGGAGGTGCATTTTGGGCCCCATCGTCGTCATTCCGCCCCCCTCTGTTTGAGGCTGCATGGGCGCCTGTTTGAGAAGTGGCATTCTTGCTCAAGTTCGTTTCAAACAGGCGCTGGCAGCCTGTTGGGGATCAGTATATGGGCACCTGAAGCCTCAAGTTGACTGCGGTGCCGCGGTCCACTTTCCGGCCGGCGGGGGGATCCTGGCTGACGACCCAGTAATTGTCGGCGGCATTGCGGGGGTTGTAGCGCAGCCCCAGCCCCAGCCGCTCCAGAATCCTTTTGGCGTCGCCCAGGGACCGGCTTTTCAGGTTGGGCACCGTAACCTTGGGGATGACGACGGTCGGCACCGTCAGCGTCGGCACGGTGCCCGTCGGAAAGGTGAAGGTCGGGCCTTCCGCCCTCGCTTCCACCTGCACCACTGCCCCCCGCCGCACTTCCGTGCCGGCCCGCGGGGACTGCCGAACCACCCGATAGGCGCTTTTCGCATTGGGCGGGTTGACGCTGAGGCGGAGTCCCAGCCGCGCCATCATGCGCCTCGCCTCCCCCACCTGCCGTTTCAACAGCTCCGGGACCCGTATCAGCGGGACGCCCTCCTGCGCGATGACGCGGATCACCTCCCCGGCACTCACCCGTGTGCCGGGCGGCGGATCCTGTCGCACCACCCGGTCGCGGCTTCCCGCATTCGGCGGATCGATGCGGAGCCCAAGCCCCAGGCGCTCCAGCGTCCGCCGCACATCGCCGATCTCCCGCTTCCTCAGGTCGGGTACGGAAACGGTCTCCTTCTTATAGCGCCAGAAATTGTCCCGCCAGCGCGTGAGCGACACCACTTCCGCACGCGAAACCCGGCGCGGGGGGGTGATCCGGCTCCGCGAAATACGCACCTGGTGATAGCGCGGCACGAAAACGACCCGCTCCGGATCGGCGTGGCGCCATACCGATGCCTCTCCGTCGATGGCGGTAAACACCGTCTCCCGGTCGCCGCGCGCCTCCACATGGTAGGTCGCCGGCCACCCCCGGGTCTCCATGGCGCCCTGCTCCGTGATCACCAGGTGGCCGCAGGTTTCGACGCGCCCGTAGATTCGTCCATGCCGGAATTCACGCACGTCGAGTCCGCAGGCCTCGCCCCTGGATGGGTAGAAATCGATGATGGCGGCGCTGTCCGGGCCGGTCCGGACATGGGCGCCGTTCTGGAGATAGGTGTCCCGGGTGACCCGCCTGCCGTTGAGCCGCACATCGTCTCCAGCGGTTTTCAGCCACCCGATGGCCCCGCTGCGATTCCGGAGAAAATAACGGGGGTCGGTGTTCTGGTCCATTTCGATGACACCCGAAGGCGGCCCGCCAAATCCTCCGTCCTGCGGCGGAAAGGGAGGGCAGCCGACCGTCAGCACCAGCATCGTCACTGCAAAAGCCAGTGCAAAAGCCGGGCCGGTCCTCGTCGATACCTGCTTCGGGAAACCCATGGCGTCCTCCTTTCCAAGCGCCTGCGCCGCTGCCGCCCCCCCGGGTGCCGCCAGGGATGCACCGTGGCGTTTATTTCCGGAACCAATCCTGAAAAAACGGATCCGACGGGTGCGGCACCTCTCTTTCGATGGCCGCGGGGTCGGTGCTGCGTTCGTTGCTGTACTGGATCGCCATCCCCGCCGTGTTGACGCCGATGGCGACGGCATAAATCGTCAGGGAATTGATGATGTAGCAGATAATCCGGTAGTAGAAGGAGACCGATTTATCGGCCCACACCGCAAGCCCGAGCAGAAGGCTGACGACCAGCCCCGTCCAGTTTCCCGGCAGGCCGAACTGGCTCACCAGCGTCCCGGTGATCATGGTGGTGACGCCCCCGGCAACCCCGGGGGTCAGCATCGATTTTGACCTCAGAAATTCGTCCATCCGGCACCTCGCTAGGCGTGTTTATGAAGATGTTTTCTATCGCCCGCAGCTCCTGGATGCATTGCAGGCGTTGACCAGAGGCCGCGATCCCGGCTGCCCGCGAAAACGCGTCCCCTGGGCGGAGATGGAACGATGGCGCCAGCAGGCTTTGAGCCCCATGGTTTTCCGGTCCCAGCGCTCCCAGTCCGGCTTGAACTTGATCTTCTGATACTCCACGCCGGTGTCCGGTTCGACGGGCAGCTGCCGGGGGTTGCCGTCCCAGCCGTGGGATCCCCAGGCAATGCGCTTCTCCGGGTCGATGACCATGACCACATGGCCGTCGCCCCGGGTGTCGTCCCGGTAGACCAGCACATCGCCGATCTGGAGGTCGGGATCGCCCAGGCAGCTTTCAAATTCATCCTGCATGAGGGTGTCGCCCCCGACCATCATGGCCGTGGTCAGATAGCGGTCTTCCCGGTTGTACGAAACGCCCGCCCGGGTAAAAGCAAACCAGATGGCCCGGGAGCAGTCGATGCCAAGCCGCAAATTCTCCTCATCCGTCGGCTTTGTCCAGCCGTGCTGCCGATAGGAAAACCCGTCCCGGGCCGAAGCGCCGGCCAGTCCGTCCGCCGTCTGCAGCACCCTGTAGAGGGTCGTTGTCTCGTCCGCCGGCAGGTAGGGGCGGATGTCGAAATCGGCGATGGTGTATTCGCGCCAGTTGATGGCCCTTTCAGCGCCCCGGTCGGTTTCTGCAAAACGGTTGTTGGCCTCCACCGACATGGTGATGGTGGAGAGGGTCCAGGTCGTCGTCTCCGCCGGCGCCTCGGCGGCGAGGCCGACACCGCGGGTTCCCGGCTGAAAATAGCGGTGGAGGGCCCTGGCGAGCCCGCTCTCGCCGGCGCCCCGGATGGCTGCGGTCCGCGTGAACTGGCCCCATGCCACGGGGTTGGTCTCCTGGGTGCCGAAGACCATGATGCGATCCCGCACCTCCAGCGGCGGCAGCCCGATGAAGGTCTCGCCGGTCGCGTTAAAGACAACGCTTTCGCCGGCCTGGAGCCGCACCTTCCGGTCGTCCCGCGGCAGGGCGAAGATGCTGCCGTCGGTGGAGAGAATGAGGGCGCCCACCAGGAGCGGCTGGGGGGATTCCGCCGACAGCGTCACCTTGAGGTGCCATGCATGGCAGAGGGGGATGGTCTGGTGCCCGCCCGGTTCCGCCTGCCGCCAGATGCCGTCGGCGCATTTGTTCTGCCTGGCCGGCGGGGCGGGAACCAGCGAGACGGAGAGGGTCTGGTTGTCCACGAAATCGGCCCCGCCCTCGCCCCGGAGCTGCAGGAGGGCCTTCTGGCGGGCGTGGAGCCACAGGCTTTCGGGCACGGCTTCGACATTCCGGTAGAGGTTTCGCATCCGGTTTTCCGGCCCCCGGAGGACGATGCGCTCCTCGTCGAGCATGCTCAGCTCGAAATCCCCGGCCCCATCGACCAGGGTGATGAGCATCTTCGCCTCCTCGTTCGTATCAACGAGTTCCCGAATCTTTCCAGCGGTCTCCGGGGAAAGGCCCCCGGCCTCGGCTGCGGGTTTCAGCCGGACCCGGAGGGTCGTGTAGGCATCCGCCGGCCGGACCAGAACGGCAAGATCGCCGGGCGCGGGCGCAGCCCCTTCCGCCATGGGCGCGGAAACGACGGCCCGCGCGTTCAGGCCCGTCATCTCCGTCACCACCGCGGTCGCCTTGGCCTTGGCCGGATCGCGGGTGTCGGCCCCGTCGACACCGCCGTCATAGATCCGAAGCTCCGCTCCTTTCCCGATGCCGGGCAGGGGGGGCCCGCTCAATTCCAGCGGCGGGCCGCTTGCGGTCACCTCCCACGACACGGGCCGGGTCCGCTCTTCACTTCCAAAGGCCGTGCGGGACAATTCGCCGTGGAAATAGGGAATCTGGGGGCTCTCCGCCGCCACCAGGCTCGGCACCTGGCGGGCGATCTGGGCGTAGGTCATCGGCTGGTCGCCCACCCCTGCCATGACCTGCAGCACCGCGTCCGTGAAGATGCCCTTTCCATTTTTCTCGAGGGCGGGATTGCTGTCCGTCGCTGCGGAGAAGACGACCAGCCCCGGCATGGCCGCCGTGGCCCCGACCTCCCCCCCGTCCCCGCCGGCCTCACCGGCCGCAGCGCTGTCGAGATCCGCGTCCATGGGCGTAAAAAACCGGGCCATGGCGGTGGCCTCATCCGGATCCCGGGTGGCCGTGCCGGAATTGCAGGAATCGAGGATCACGGTGACATGCTTTGTCTTGCGGTGCAGCCGGGCCAGCATCCGGTTGAGCTCGTCGTCCAAGAGGTCCGGGATGCCGTTGGTGCGCGCATCGTGAAACAGGAAGGTCTCGTCCCACCCGTCGGGCTCGTCGCCGTTCTTGTCCCGGGCCTGGGAGCCGTGCCCGGCGTAGAAGAGCACGGCCACGTCGTTTTCCCGGGCCTGCGCGACAAGCATCTTGTCAAAGGCGGTCTTGAACGCCGCTGTCGTGGCGGCGTCGTCGAGGAGCATGCAGACGTTCTCCTCGGGAAAGCCGTAGCCGTTCTCCCCCGTCAGCATGCGGTGGAAGCGGCGGGCGTCGTTGGGCGGCCCCGGCAGATCGGGAACCCGGGCATGCCGGTACTCCCCGACACCGACGATCAGGGCCAGGCGCCGCTGCCCCCCGGTCTCGACCACACCGCCGC
>CAJXSB010000106.1 GCA_913060435.1 uncultured Desulfococcus sp. | reverse complement strand
CAGCTGGCCAATGCGCTCTATCCGCTCATCGAGACGGTCGAGCCCTTCGAAGCGGGCCTGGAACGCTACGGCCGCAGCTACCAGGAGGGCTGGCAGCGGATGATGGCGCAGAAGCTGGGGTTCTCCTCCTTCGACCCGGAGACCGACGAGGCGCTGATCAGCGATCTGCTTTCCATTCTCACCATGGCGGAGACCGACATGACCATCTTCTTCCGCCGCCTCTCCCGGGTCTCTGCAGAGGGCAGGGATCCATCGGCGCTCGGTGATGACGCCCTGATGGCGCCCCTCATGGAGGCCTACTACGTCCCCGGGCAGCTCACGCCGTCCCTCCGCATCCTGACCGGCCGCTGGCTCCGTCGCTACCTGGACCGTCTGGCCCGGGAAAACATCCCGCAGGCAGTCCGTCGCCGCCGCATGAACACCGTCAACCCGAAATACGTACTGCGCAACTACATGGCCCAGATGGCCATCGATCAGGCGGAGGCAGGGGATTACACCCGGATCCATGAACTGCTCGACCTCCTTCGGCATCCCTACGATACCCAGCCCGGCCAGGAGCGGTTTGCCCGAAAACGTCCTGACTGGGCCCGAAACCGGCCCGGCTGCTCCATGCTTTCGTGCAGCTCCTAACCCTGCTTTGCCGGGAATGTCCTCAAAAGCCTTTTATTTTTTTATTAAATTTATTTGATTTTTTCATATTAAAAATAAAATTTTTTTAATCCTGCCATCCACTTTCAAAACCATCACATCAAAGATCTTCACGAAACAACACTATAACGGCCCTTCGGCGTTAGCATTCGGAATCCATCCGAATTCTATCTCCGCGCCTGATGCAGGGCTCTCCTTTTAAATATTTGAAGCGTATTCATTTTTTGGCGCGATATTTGCTTAACCTCTGCCATAACCACCGTCTCAGCATGCCTGAGGCATTCGCCGTAGCACCTCTTCAACCCCTTAACATTGGAGGAAAAATAATGAGAAGAAGATTTTGGACGGTCATCGTTGCCGGCATCCTTTCCATTGGCCTTGCCGCTGCGCCTGCCGCGGCAGTTGACAAAACCCTTAAGGTGGGCGTTTTGGGGCCCTTCACCGGCCCTTCGGCCAAGAACGGCGCCGAATTCAAGGCGTCTGTCGAGATGGCCATGGAAAAGATCGACTACAAGATCGGCGACTACAAGATCGAGCTGGTCTGGATCGACTCCCAGTCCGACCCGGCCAAGGCGACCTCCGCCTATGCCGAGGCGGTCGAGCGCATGGGAATCGAATGCGCCATGCAGAACTGGCACAGCTCGGTGGCCGTGGCAGCCATGGATGTGGCGGCCCAGTACAAGGTTCCCCACTGGTTCGGCTTCGGGGCCACCGAGGTGGTCAATGAAAAATGGAAGGCCGATCCGGAAAAGTACAGCTACTGGGGCGGCAAGGGCTGGCCGATTCCGGCCAAGATGGCCGTCGGCTATGTCGAATGCCTCGACAACGCCATTGAAAAAGGCACCTGGAAGCCCGAGAATAAGAAAGTGGGCATCTACGGGGAAGACACCGACTGGGGCCGCAGCCTGGGCGGAGCCCTCAAGCAGATGTTTGCCGACAAGGGCTGGGAGATCGTCTCCGAGGATTATTTTCCCATCACCCAGACCGATTTCTATCCGCTGCTGAGCAAATACAAGACCGCCGGCGTCTCCGTCCTGGCCGGCACCTCCACCGCCGCACCCACCATGACCGCCTTCGTGAAGCAGGCCGGCGAGGTGGGGCTCAAGTCGGTCATCATCGCCGACGGACTCGGGTGGATGGGCGACTGGTACAAGATGGCCGGCCCCGCCTCCAACGGCGTTCTCGACATGATCCCCCAGCTGACGACGCCCGAGGCGAAAAAATGGGCCGAGGACATCCAGGCCAAGTACGGCTTCAACCCCAGCCCCTCGGCCGGCGGCCTCTGCTATGACGGCACCAACATGTTCATCAAGATCCTCAAGCGCACCCTTGAAAAATACGGCGAGCTCAACAAGGAGAACATCCACAAGATCTTCGTGGAGGAGATCCACACGGGCCAGCTCACCTTCAGCAAGGCCGACGGCGCGCTCATCATGAACGAGTACCGGTACAACGCCGACTCGGTGCCGGACCCGGTGGTCGGCAAGGACGCCTACTACTTCCCGGTCATCCAGTACACCGACGGCAAGGGCGCCATCGTCTACCCCGACGACTGGAAAGAGAAGGATTTCGAAGCCAAGAAGTAATGCAGCCACGGGCGGGGGAACCGGTTCAACGGCCCCGCCCTTCACCCATCCACCGGAATGAAAAGGTCGACATGAACATACTCGAGACAAAACAGTTAACCAAGCGCTTCGGCGGACTGGTGGCGGTCAACGAGGTCTCCATGCATGTGGAGGAGGGGGAGATCGTGGGGCTCATCGGCCCCAACGGCGCGGGCAAGACCACCCTCCTCAACGCCATCGCCGGGCTCAACCCGCCCACCTCGGGCCGGGTCTTCCTGGCCGGCAAGGAGACCACGGGCCTGCCGCCGGACCGGATGTGCCGACTGGGTCTCTCCCGGACCTTCCAGATTCCCAACCCATTCCCCAAGATGACGGTCCTCGAGACGGTCAATTGCGCCACCATCTTCGGCAACCGGAAAGGTGCGGTGTCCGATGTCGCGGCACACAGCCGCAAGATGCTTGCCTTCGTCGAGTTCCCCATGCCCGCGGATACGGTCTCCGAGCAGCTCAACACGGTCCAGCTCAAGCGTCTCGACCTGGCCCGGGCCCTGGCCTCCAAGCCCCGGCTCCTCTTCCTCGATGAGGTGGCCTCGGGGCTGAGCGAGGGCGAGCTCACCGACATCATGGCCGTCATCCGCAAAATCCGGGAGAGCGGGGTCACCATCCTGATGGTCGAGCACATCATGCAGCTCATCATGAACCTCTGCGACCGCCTGGTCTGCATCCAGTTCGGCACCAAGATCGCCGAAGGCCCCACCCAGGAAGTGGCCCGGGACCCCAAGGTCACCGAAGCCTACCTCGGGGCCGAGGCCGACCAATGCACGGCTGAATAACCCCATCGAACGGAGAACCCCATGCTTCTGGAAGTCAACAACCTCAACGCCGGCTACGGATTCCTGCAGATCCTCTGGGACGTCTCGATAGAGATCGACGTGGGCGAATTCGTCTGCATCGTGGGCCCCAACGGCGCAGGCAAAAGCACCACCATGAAGACCATCGCCGGCCTCATCACGCCGTCGAGCGGACAGATCCTCTTCAAGGGCGAGCCTATCCACGGCATCGGCGGACACCGGGTCACCCGGAAGGGGATCGCCTTCGTCTCCGAGGAGATGAATCTTTTCACCAACATGTCGGTGCAGGAGAACCTCCTGATGGGAGCCTACATCCTCGATGACAAGTCCCTGATCCAGCGGCGCATGAACGAGATCTACGATATCTTTCCCCGCCTCGGGGAGCGGAAGAGCCAGCTGGCCGGCACCATGAGCGGCGGCGAACGCAAAATGCTCGCCATCGGCCGCGGCCTCATGAGCGACCCGGCGCTCCTCATGGTCGACGAGCCCTCCTTCGGCCTTGCGCCCCAGCTCACCGCCAGCGTCTTCGACGCCCTCGAAACCCTGGTCCAGGGAGGGCTCACGATCCTGCTGGTGGAGCAGAACGTGACCAAGACCCTGTCGGTCACCCACCGGGGATACGTCCTGGAGAACGGCCGCATCGGCCTCGCCGGAAAAAGCGCGGACCTGGCCTGCGACCCCCATGTCCGCAAGGTTTTCCTGGGCGTTTGAGGCCCATCTCTGAAGAAAGGGAAGAACCATGTCTGACCGTTTCATACGCTGGTGCCGATCGGCGGCCGGCGTCACGATCCTCCTGAGCATTCTCCTGGCCGTCATCGCCACCATCGACCGGGGCCCCTACATCCTGGTCAACACCGCCATCACCGGCGGCATGCTCGCCCTGGTGGCCGTGGGCCTCGCCCTGCTGCTGGGCGTCATGAACGTGGCCTCCTTTGTCCACGGTGAATATTTCATGATCGGGACGCTTGTGGCGTATTATGTCTTCACGCCCCTGCAGAACTTTCTCAACACCAACCCCAGCCCGCTCCTGGCCATGGTGGCGCCCCTCATCGCCATCCTGGCGGCCGCTGTCGCCGGGGCCGCTGCCGGGGCCCTCACCGAGATCATGGTCTTCGCGCCCATGCGCCGCCGCAGCCGCGAGAACTGGGTCATGAACTCGTTCCTCCTCACCGTCGGCCTGGCCGTGCTCCTCATCAACGGCCACCTGCTCATTTTCGGGGCCGACTTCAAGGGCATCGTCCGCTACTGGGCCGGCGCGCCGGTCACCATCATGGACGTCTTCATCTCCCGGGACCGGCTCTTCGCCTTCCTGCTCTCCATCATCGTCATCCTGGCGTTCTGGGTCTTCATGAAGACCACCCGCACCGGTCGGGCCATCCGCGCCGTATCCCAGGATGAGACCGGCTCCCTCATGGTCGGCATCAACCTCAGCGCCATCCTCATCTTCACCATGGCCCTCGGGTGCTCCCTCGCGGCCGTGGCCGGCGCCAGCCTGCTTTTCCTCTACCCCTCCTACCCCACCGTCGGGCTCGAGGCCCTCTACATGGCCTGGTTCATCGTCATCCTCGTGGGGCTCGGCAACATCATCGGCGCCCTGACCGGCGGCTTCATGGTCGCCCTACTCAAGGTGCTCACCGTCGAATACATCGGCTCCGGTTGGGACTTCGTCGTCCCCACCGCCCTCATCATACTCGTGCTGATCTTTAAACCCAGCGGGATCTTCGGCTCCGAGGTCCGCGGCGTCCTCGACCAATAAAGGCAGGAGGTTAGAGTCTCATGAATGCTTTCGATAAACTGCTCAGACAACTCAACCTGACCCCGGCCGGCGTGCTCGGGCTGGCCGTACTCGCGGTCCTGCCCTTCATCCCGCCGTTCAACCAGGAGTATCTGATCCGGTGGCTCATCGCCGCGGCCCTCATCGCCGCCGGCGCCATCGCCTTCGACTTCACCGCCGGGTTCATCAATATCGTCAACTTCGGCTTTTATGCCATCCTCGGCCTGGGCGGATACACCTCGGCCATCCTGTCGGTCAACGTCGGCCTGACCCCGTGGATCGGCGTCTTCATCGGCGCCGCCGCCGCCGGCGTCCTCGGATTCCTCACCGGCCTGCTGACCCTCCGCCTCCGGGGCATCTTCGCCGCCGTCATGGCCTGGTTCGTGGGCCTCGCCCTCATGGGGCTCGCCACCAAGATGGTCTGGCTCACCCGCGGTCCTCTGGGCCTCCGCACCCCCCGGCTCTTCGACACCGCCTCCAACATTCCCTACTACTACCTGATCCTGCTGCTCATGCTCGTCACCTACATCATCTGCAGCCGGGTGGTCGCCTCCAAGGTCGGCATCGCTTTCAAGGCCATCGGCCAGAACATGGACGCCGCCAAGACATCGGGCATCAACCCAACCTACTACCGGATCATCAACTTCACCCTCTCGTGCACCCTGGCTGGACTCCTCGGCGGGTTCTACGCCCACTACTACGGCATCCTCACCCCGGACATCATGCATACGTCCAAAACCGTCGAGGTGCTGGCCGTCGCCTACATCGGGGGCAGGGGCAGCCTCTGGGGCGGCGCCGCCATCGCCTTCCCCTTCATCCTCGCCATGGAGCTCGTCCGGTCGGGCCTCTCGAACCTCCCGGGACTCAACCTCATCCTCTACGGACTGCTCCTGATATTGGTCATGATCTACTACCCCGGGGGATTTGCCAAGTTCTTCGACGCCTACATTCGACACCCCAAGAACCGGGCGCTCAACTACTTCCTCAACGGCGCGTCGGTGCGGACATGAACCCGAAAGCCGCGCATTCCCCCGGAAACGGGGCCGGCGTGAAACGGCCGTTTTAGATTTATCCACATCGTACATCTTTGTACGGCACATCGAGCAACAAGGAGATTAAAGCACTATGAAAACACATGCGAGAGTAGTCGTCATCGGGGGCGGCGCCATCGGCGTCAGTGTTGCATTTCATCTGGCCAAATACGGATGGCAGGATGTCGTCCTCCTGGAAAAGCATGAGCTGACCTCCGGATCCACCTGGATGGCCGCCGGAAACTGCTCGTTTTTCCACGGCAACTACTATGCCACCCAGGTCAACATGAAGAGCATCGAGATCTACCAGAATCTCGAGAAGGAGACCGGCCAGTCCGTGGGATGGCATACCACCGGATCTATCCGGACGGCCGACAACCCCGGCCGCATGGAAGAGCTGGGATATGTCTATTCCATGAACCGCTGTCTGGGCCTGGACGTGAGCTGGGTCACCCCCGAAGAGATGCAGAAGCTGCACCCCCTGCTGAACGTCGAGGGGCTCCAGGGCGGCCTCTACTGGCCGGATGACGGCGACGTGGACCCCAACGGCATCACCCAGGCCATGGCCATCGGCGCCAAGAAGCACGGCGCCGAGTTCAACACCCACACCCGGGTCACCGGCATCGACCGGACTCCGGGCGGCGAATGGGTCGTCCATACCGACAAGGGCGACATCACCTGCGAATGGGTGATCAACGCCGCCGGCCTCTGGGCCCCGGAAGTGGCGCGCATGGTCGGCCTCGAGATCCCGTCCATCGCCGGCGAACACACCCACATCCTCTTCGAGGCCATCGACGCCGTCGAGAAGAGCCCGGGCATGCTGCCCCTGGTCCGCGATCCCGACCGCTCCATCTACATCCGGCAGGAGATGGACAGCCTCATCCTGGGCCTCTATGAGAGCAAGGTCAAGCAGTGGTACCCCAAGGGCGTGCCCTGGGACTACGCCCAGACCGAGCTCCAGCCCGACATCGACCACATCGCGGACTTCATCGAGCACGGCATCTACCGGTTTCCGATCATGGGCGAGACCGGGTTCAAGCACGTGACCGACGGCCCCATCACCTACACGCCCAACGGCGATCCGCTGGTGGGTCCGGCCTATCCCCTGAAGAACTTCTTCCACGCCTGCGGCTACAGCTTCGGCATCACCCAGGCCGGGGGCATCGGCCACTACATCGCCGGATGGATCATGAATGGCGAACCGGAGATCGACCTCTGGCCCGTGGACAGCCGCCGCTACGGCTCCTATGCCAACTGGGCCTACAATCACGAGAAGATCGAGGATACCTATCCCCGCCTCTACGCCATCATCTACCCCAACGACTGGCGATCGGCGGCCCGCCCCAACCGGACGAGCCCCATCTACGAGTACCAGAAGCAGGCCGGCGCGGCCTTCGGCGAATACTTTGGCTGGGAATGCCCCAACTATTTCACCGACAACATAGAGGACCGTTGCGAGACCCCGAGCTGGAAGCGCAACAACACCTTCGACGCCGTCGCGGCCGAATGCCGCCATGCCGCCGAGCATGTGGGCATGATCGACCTGACCCGGTTCGCCAAGACCCGGATCAGCGGCCCCGGCGCGGAGGCCTGGCTCAACCGCATGACCTGCCAGAAGGTCCCGACCAAGGACGGCCGCATCGCTCTGGCCCCCATGCTCAACGCCAAGGGGACCTTCAAGTCCGACATGACGGTGACCCGTGTCGCGGACGGTGATTATTTTTGCGTAACGGCGAGCGTCGGCAAACGCCATGACCAGCACTGGATGATCGAGAACCTGCCCGAGGACGGCTCGGTGGAGATGGATGACCTGACCTACAAGATGGGCTGCTTCGTCATCGTCGGGCCCAAGAGCCGGGACCTGCTGGAGAAGGCCAGCTACAACGACGTCTCCAACGCGGCCTTCCCCTTTGGAACGAGCCAGGAGATCTTCGTCGGCCGGGTCAAGTGCCGGGTCAACCGCATGAACTACGTGGGCGAGCTGGGATATGAAATCTTTCACCCCATCGAGGCCCAGCTCTCCCTCTACGAGACCCTGGTCGAGGCCGGCAAGGACCTCAACTTCAAGATGATCGGCATGTACGCCATGGATTCCATGCGCCTCGAAAAGGGCTACATGGCCTGGAAGAGCGAGATGAACGTCCACCACTCCCCCCTCGAGACCAACGTGGATTGGACGGTGAAGTGGGACAAGGACTTTATCGGCAAGGAGGCCCTGGCAGAAGAAAAGGCCAATGGGCCTGCCCTGAAGCTGGTCTGCATGACCGTCGCGTCGGAAGACGCCGATCCCCTGGGGTACAACGGGATCTATGCCGACGGCAATCGCGTCGGGATGACCTCGTCCGGCGGCTACGGCCACCGGGTCGGCAAGTGCATCGGGCTGGGCTATGTCCCGCCGGAATTCGCCGCCCCCGGAACCCGCCTCGACGTGGAGATCCTTGGAAAGATGTGCGCGGCGGAAGTGGTGGCGATGCCGCTCTACGATCCCAAGAATGAAAAGATGAAATCCTGATCGTACCCATCACCGGGGAGCGGGGGATGCCCCCGTCCCGGCACCCTTTCACCGGGGGGCGGCGGGGGTCCCCGCCCCCCTCCGGAAATCCGGGAAACCGTTGCCGGAGGCACCGGCGATACCAGAAAAAAAGGAAAACACCATGCAAATCTATGTATGCGTCAAGCATGTTCCGGATACCGCGGCCAACATCAAGATCGCCGGGGAAAACGGATATAACGACTCGACATGCAAATTCATCGCGAACCCTTATGACGAATATGCCATCGAAGCAGCAGTCCAGCTCGTCGAGAAGCAGGGCGGCGAGGTGGTGATCGTGACGGTGGGGCCCGAAGCCGCCTTGGCGACCATGCGCGGCGCCATGGCCATGGGCGCCCATCGCGGCATCCTGGTCAAGGTCGACGGCCAGTTCCTCGACAGCGACATCACCAGCCAGGCCCTCAAGGCGGCCATCGAGAAGGATGGCGCGCCGGACCTAATCCTCATGGGCAAGGGCGCTGTGGACACGGAAGGCTTCCAGACCCAGTACCGCCTGGCCGCCGCCATGAACCTGCCGGTGATCAACGAGGTGCTGAAGCTTACCGTCGACGGCGGCAAGGCCGTCGCGGAGAGGGAGATCGGCGCAGGCTCCCGCGAGGTGCTCGAAGCGCCGACCCCGTGCGTCCTCGGGGCGACCAAGGGCCTGAACGAGCCGCGATACCCGAAATTTCCGGACATCATGAAGGCGAAAAAGAAAGCGGTCCAGCAGTTCACCCTGGCCGATCTCGGCATCGACGCCGCCGGCGCCAAGTCCGAACTGCTCAAGCTCGAGCCCGTTCCGGAGCGTTCGGGCGCCAAGATTCTCGAGGGCTCGACCCGCGACCGGGTCGTGGAGCTCGTCCGGATCCTGCGGGAAGAAGAGAAGGTCTTATAGCCACCAACCACAATTTGGGCCCTTTCGGCATGGAGGGCCGGGGAGAATGATCAAATGGCCAATATAGGTGTTTTAATCGAAATCGAAGGCGGCGAGCTGAAGGCGACCAACTTCGGCGTCATTACCGCTGCTTCGGAACAGGGGAAAAACGATGTCTACGCCATCGTGATGGAGGGGGCTGCCGAGGCTGTCAAGGACCAGCTCTCCGCATACGGCGCCGGCAAAATCGTTGCGGCGGACGCCGACGGGCTGGCAGCGAGCCCGGACCTCCAGGCCGCGGTGCTGGGCGCCGCCATCCAGGAATACTCGCTTGTGGGCCTCGTGGGGCTGGCCAGCGCCCGGGGCCGCGATGTTTTTGCCCGCCTGGCCGCAGCCCAGGGCCTGCCCATGGCGGCGGACTGCGTGGCGGTCGACTTCGCGGCAAAGACCGTACAGAAATCCCATTTTTCCGGGAAGACCGTGGCCACCATCCGCCTGGATGCGGAGGTCGTGCTGGCCACCATCCGGCCCAACGCCATCGAGCCGGTGAATGCGCCTGTGGAAGCGGAGGTCCTCCAGTTTGCTCCGGCAGTGTCGGGCCCGGGACGGGTCAGCATCGTCGAAGCAAAGCTGTCCGGCTCCGACAAGATGGATCTCACCGAGGCCGGCGTCATCATCACCGGCGGCCGGCCCATCGGTTCGGCGGAGAACTACAAGATTCTGGAAGAATGCGCGGCAGCCCTTGGCTCTGCAGCGGTCGGCGCCTCCCGCGCGGCCGTGGACGCCGGCTTCGCCCCCCACTCGATGCAGGTGGGCCAGACCGGCAAGACCGTGAGCCCCAAGCTCTATATCGGGTGCGGCCTCTCCGGGTCGGTGCAGCACTTCGCCGGTATGAAGACCTCCAAGGTCATCGTGGCCATCAACACGGACAAGGATGCGCCGATCTTCGAGAAGTGCGACTACGGCATCATCGGTGATCTGTTCGAGGTGGTGCCCGCCCTGACGGAGGCGCTGAAAGAAAAATAGTCCATCGCCCACCGCCCCTGGCGGATGGCCGATCGCGGCCCGGCAGGCGGGTCCGGCCGGGCCGTGATCTTTTTCGAGACCCGACGTCTCAGGATATGTTGTCGCAACGGGAGTGTACCATGCAAACCTACATCGTCATCAAATCGTTCATCATGCTGTCGGCCCTGGGCGCGGCGTTCACGATTTTCTACCAGAAGGTCAAACGCCTCTACCACCTGATGATGGCGGTCGACGGCAAGACCGAATTCAAGCTCGACCGCGTCAAGGAACGCATCGGGGTTATTTTCAAGGATGTCATCGGCCAGTCCAATGTCCGGCGGAAGCCCCTTGCCGGGCTCTCACATACCCTGATCTTTTTCGGGTTCCTGGCGGTCCAGCCCCATTCCCTCGAGCTCATGATCAAAGGGGTCTGTCCGGCCTTTGACGTGGCCCACCTGTTCCCCGGCATCTACGGCGCCTATCTCTATGCGGCCGACATCCTGGCCACCCTCGTGCTGGTGGGGTTTGCCTACGCCATCTACCGCAGGGCCCTGGTGCGTCCCAAATACCTGACCATGGGGAGCGACGCCAACCTGATCATCCTGTTCACCTGCCTCATCATCGTGACGTTCCTGTTGATCAACGCCTTCCAGAGCCTGATGCCCTCCGACTTCAACTATGGTGCGGTGTTTCCCGTTTCCAGCGCCGTCGCCGCCTTCTTCGGGCTCGGCGAACTCTCCGCCCGGCAGGTCTTCATCGGCTATGAAACCGCCTACTGGATCCACATGGCGACCATCCTCGGGTTCCTCGTCTACATCCCGGGGTCGAAGCACCTCCACCTCCTGGCGGCCGCCCCCAATGTCTTCCTCAAGCCCCTCGAAACCGAGAAGGCCATGATCAAGACGGACATCGAGGACGAGGAGGCCGAGACCTTCGGACTGGGCAGGATCAACGAGCTCAACTGGAAGAACGTCCTCAACCTTTACGCATGCACCGAGTGCGGTCGCTGCGAGGAGCAGTGCCCGGCGGCGAACACCGGCAAACCCCTCTCGCCGAAACAGATCATCCACGACTTCAAGGTCGATCTTTTTGACCACGCCGATCCCATCATCTCGGGCTATAAAGAGAATATTCCGCCAATCATGCGGGAGGGCGCCCCCATTACCGACGACGTACTCTGGTCCTGCACCTCGTGCCGGGCCTGCGAAGAGGTCTGCCCGGTCAACATCGAACACCTCGACTTCATCCTCGAAGCCCGGAAGCACCAGGTGCTGATGGAGGCCAATTTTCCGCCCGAGATGCAGGAGACCTTTACCAATATGGAAAACCAGGCCAACCCCTGGGGGTTTGCGGCCGACACCCGGGCCGACTGGGCCAAGGGAATGGATGTGCCCCTCATGTGCGACCGCCCCGAAGCCGAGGTCCTCTGGTACGTCGGGTGTGCGGGCTCCTTCGACGA
>CAJXSB010000105.1 GCA_913060435.1 uncultured Desulfococcus sp. | reverse complement strand
ACCCCCCAGACCGCCTCGGCCCTGGGCGGCTTCAAGGTTCAGGGCAAGAGCGCCGCCGCGGCCCGGGCCCTCATCGATGACGCCAAGGCCCTCGAGGCGGCGGGCGCCCTTGGGGATATCCCCCTCACCTTCGTCTTCAACGCCGACGAGGAGATCGGCTCCCCCTATTCCAGGGACCTGATCGAAGCGGAGGCCCGGTCGGGCGCTTTTGCCTTCGTACTGGAGGCCGGCGGGCTGAAAGGGGAGATCGTCACCGGCAGAAAGGGGAGCTTTTCCATCCGGATCCATGTAGCGGGGCAGGCCGGCCACGCCGCGATGGCTCCGCCGGACAAAGGGAGCGCGATCCTGGCCCTTGCCCGCCAGACCATCGCCATCGAGGCCCTCAACGCACCCGAGCGGGGCATCACCGTCAACGTCGGCCGGTTCGAGGGCGGCATCGGCTACAACACTGTCCCCGGCGAGGCCACTGCCGAGGTGGATTTTCGCTTCCTGACGGAGCAGGACGCCGTAGCGCTGGGTTCGGCCGTCGCGGCCATCGTCGGCAAACCCCAGGCGCCCAACACCCGGGCAAGGTTTGAGATCCTTTCCAGCCGCCCCCCCATGCCCGAGACCCCGGAGCACCGGCGCCTGTTCGAGACGGTCGCGGCGGTGGGACGGGAGCTCGGGGTGCCGGTCAAGCCCGAGTTCCGGTTCGGGGTGTCGGACGCCAACCTCATCGCGGCCGAAGGAACCCCGGTGATCGACGGCCTCGGCCCCGTGGGCAGCCGGGACCACAGCGAGGACGAGTATATGATCCGGTCGAGCCTTCCGGCCCGCACACGGCTGCTGGCGTGCGCCATTCGGGAATGCTGGTCGCGCTGGCAGAAGGGGCGGCTCTTCTGAGCGCCTATTTGAAGGTGCGGTTCTCCTGCTCGGCCGTCCGGATGAAGGTGGTCCGTTTGGCCAGCTCTTTGAGCTTGCCCGCACCGACGTAGGTGCAGGTCGAGCGGATGCCCCCCAGGATGTCCTGGACCGTGGCCTCGACACCGCCCCGGTAGGGGACCGTCACGGTTTTGCCTTCGGAGGCGCGGTATTCGGCAATGCCGCCGCTGTACTTCTCCATGGCGGTGCTGGAGCTCATGCCGTAGAACTCGACGCACCGCTCGCCTTCGATCTCGAGGACCTCCCCGCCGCACTCGTCGTGGCCCGCGAGCATCCCGCCGAGCATGACAAAATCCGCACCAGCGCCGAAGGCCTTGGCCACATCGCCGGGGCAGGTGCAGCCGCCGTCGGCGATGATAAGGCCCTTGAGGCCGTGGGCGGCATCGGCGCATTCGATAATGGCGGACAGCTGGGGGTAGCCGACGCCCGTCTTGACCCGCGTGGTGCAGACCGACCCCGGGCCGATCCCCACCTTGATCATGTCCGCCCCGGCCAGGACCAGCTCCTCCACCATCTCCCCCGTGACCACGTTGCCCGCCGCGATGAGCTTTTCTTGGAAGGCATCCCGGGTTTTTTTGACGAACTCCACAAAGGATTCCGTGTAGCCGTTGGCCACGTCGATGCAGATGAATTCGATTTCGGGGTGGTGGTGGATGATCTCCTGAAGTTTCGTGAAGTCATCTTCCGAAGTGCCGCTGCTGACCATGACATGCTGATAGATGGAAGGCTTCCGGCCGTCGAGGAAGCGGTTCCAATCGTCGAGTTCGTAATGCTTGTGGGCCGCCGTAAGAAGGCCGAAGCGGGAGAGCTCCTCTGCCATGGCAAAGGTCCCCACCGTGTCCATATTGGCGGCGATGACCGGTATGCCCGTCCACGTTTTCTGGGAATGACGGAAGATATAGGTTCGGTTGAGATCCACCTGCGCCCGGCTTTTGAGGGTGGAGCGCTTGGGCCGGATCATGACGTCCTTGAATCCGAGTTTGACTTCATATTCGATGCGCATGTGTCCATTCCTTGGAAAGCGTTAAAAACCCTCCTATTTAGATGGAAAACGAACAGAATTGCAACAGGCTTTTTCCGTTGTCTTCCGGTGGCGGGGATCCGGCATATGCCGAAGGAATTTCCGGGCCGGGAACCGGTTTGACATGGGGCATCGCTATGTTGTATAGAGATATATTTCTAATTATTGCTGCATCATGCTGGCAGGACCCCTTATCGTGATTATCCGTTTCAATGATGCATTTTCGATCCTTGTTCCATCCCGGATCATAAGGAGGACCCATGAAAACCCGTTTGACCATCCTCTGTGAAAATTCCGTCGGCGTTCCCTTCGGCGTCATCGGCGAACACGGCTTCGCCTGTCATGTGGCGACGGACAAGGGCAGCTATCTTTTCGACACCGGCCAGGGCTTCGGTATTCTGCAGAACGCCATGGTGCTGGGCTGCGACTTGGGCGCAATCGACGCCGTCATGATCAGCCACGGCCACTATGACCACACCGGCGGGCTGCCGGCGGTACTGAAGCGCCGGGGGCGCGTCCCGGTCTATGGACATCCGGAGATGTTCGTGGAGCGGTTTATCGATTTCGAGGGCCGACGCCGGGACATCGGCATTCCCTTCCGCCGGAGCTGGCTCGAATCCCTGGGCGCTGAATTCCGCCTCGGCACGGAGATGACGGCGGTGGGTCCGGGGGTCTATCTGACCGGCGAGATCCCCCGGAAGACGTCTTTCGAGAAGGGCGATCCGCATATGTCCGCCCGAACGGCCGACGGTCGGACCCTCCACCCGGACCCGATCCTGGACGATCTCTCCATGGTCGTCGAATCGGACAAGGGCCTGATCCTGGTGCTTGGCTGCGCCCACGCGGGAATGGTCAACATCATCGAGTATGTGATGGCACAGACCGGGCGGGACCGGATTCATGCCGTTATCGGCGGGACCCACCTGGGCTTCTCCAGCGACGCAAAGTTCGAGGAGACCATCCAGGCCATCGATCGATACCATATCGAGCGGGTGGGGGTCTCCCACTGCACCGGCCTGGCCAAGGCCTCCCTGCTGCATGCCCGCCTCAAAGAGCGCTTCTTCTTCGGCTGCGTCGGATCGGTGCTCGAAGGTTGATGCCGGGGCGCGGGATACGCGGCCGCCGCCCGCCAGTTTGGCATTGACATCCGCCCGCAGATTGGGGAACATGCACATCGATTCCAGGGCCCCCAGCGGGAGATCGGAGAACAGGATCGACAGGAGAAGGCATGATCATTGAATTCAAGGGCAAACGGCCCAAAATCGGAAAAAATGTGTTCATCGCGCCGACCGCGGTGGTGATCGGCGACGTCGAGATCGGCGACGGCTCGAGCATCTGGTTCAACACCGTCATCCGGGGCGACTCGGATGTCATCCGGATCGGCAGGAACACGAACATCCAGGACAACTGCACCATCCACATCGATGAAGGAAAGCCCGCCATTATCGGGGACTACGTGACGGTGGGGCACAATGCAGTGGTGCACGGATGCACCATCGAGGACTACTGCCTCATCGGGATTCATTCGACGGTGCTGAACGGTGCTCATATCCGGCGGGGCTCGATCGTCGCCTCCAATGCCCTCGTCATGGAGGGAAAGAGCGTGGGGCCCTGCCATCTGGTAGCCGGGGTGCCGGCCGCCCTCAAAAAAGAGCTGCCCGAATCCATCATCGAGGTTCTGCGGGAGCCTGCGGACATCTACGTGGAGAAGGCGGGCGCATTCCAGTCGGCCAGCATTATTGAAAAGTAGCGTTTCAGAAAGAAGGTGGCGCAGCATGCATGAGCAGATCAACGAAAATGGATGGGTATGGGTCTATGTTCAGGATCCGGGAAAGGAGGAGCGGTATGTGGGGCAGCAGTATGCGGCCGATAATGTCGCTTTTATTCCGGCCTTTATCGACAAAGAGGCGGCCCTCAAATGCTATGGCCGCATGGCCCTCGAGAAGGACCGAAAATACGAGGCACAGGCGGTGCACTACGACGACCTGCTCAAGGAGGCGTCCGCCGGGGGCTTCATGATATTCCTCCTGGATGAGGAGGGGCAGATTCTCGATAAAATCAAGCCCTGAGATGCGGCCAGGGGACGAATAAAAAGCGCCGCCGGGCAGACCCGCGGCGGCGCTTCAAAAGGTGAAACGCGCTGCGCCCCGGCCTGCGGCCGATGCGCAGCGCGTTCGAGCCTAATTTTCCTCGACGGTGATGGCGTCCACTTCGCACACCTCGACGCAGCTCTCGCAGCCGATGCACTCCTCCGCGTTGACGGGGACCGACTTGTCGTTTTCCATCTCGAATACCTCGACCGGGCAGACATCCACGCATTCTTCGCAGCCGACGCATTTATTTTCATCAACAATAGGATTGAAAGCCATTCCTCTTTCCTTTCGCATCGGATCCGCATCGGATCCGGTTCATGACTGAGTGGTCATCAAAAAACAGTGCCAAAGACAGGCGTGCACGAGGCTTCCCCCCGGCAAAAGAGCGGTAGCGGCATATCTCGATGATTCGGGTTGTATTCGGGCGATGGTTTCGCGGGGGGGAAGGCTGTGCAACAGGTGGCTGTCATTTGGCGAACATCAATATCGCATCTGTCGCGATCGTATCTGTCGCGCAGGCGCCCCGCCAGGGTGAACTTGTCCGGAAGGGGCGCCTGCTGATCCGTTATGAGAGGCTGTCTTTAGTCTTCCACCAGCTCGATGGCGTCCTCTTCACAGACCTCAACACAGCTTTCGCAGTCGACGCATTCATCCGGCTCGACGACTTTGGATTTGCCGTCCTGCATCTCGAAAACGTCCTGAGGACAGTTGTCTACGCACTCTTCACAGCCTACACATTTTTCTTCGTCAACGACAGGGTAGCCCATTCTTGTATCTCCTTTTAGGGTTGATGAACGATCCGAAGTTATATGCATCGGAACTTATTGGTTTTTTTGAGACGTCAGCCCAGCCGTCAAGCGGTAATGACGTGTTGGCTCGGCTAACGAAAGTGCCTTATACCAATTGCTGAATCGAGTCAACCCCTCATCGATAATTTTCACTGAAATAAGAGCTGGTTTGGGTATAATTATTTGATATTGTTGTTTTAATCATGTAATTTTGGGATGGGAAAATATTTTTGAAGGGTGTCCCGGAAACGGACTGAAAGGTCCCGGGAGGCGGGGTGCTCGAAGATTTCGCCTGTGGGCGTCATGCCGTGGATGCGGCCGTCGTGGAAATAGGCGGAAAGCAGCCGTCTCCCGATGACCTCCCGGCCCGAACGGGGGTCGATGCCGCTTTCGTCGAGGGGCGCCGGCGGCGGCAGCGCTGCCCCACGGCGCAGCGTGGCACGGATGAATCCGAGGATTCTGGCAAGGCGGAGCAGCGTGGCGGCGGCCTGCCTCGGGGTGGCGTGGGATATCGGGAGGGCCGTGCTCCGCATGAGGGAAAACCGCGGCGGGAGCATCCCCCGTCTTTCGAGGACGGCATAGTCGCTGCTGCCGGGGGCGGGGTAGTAGATGGAGACGCCGGCCAGTACATCCCGCCGGGCCAGGTAGCAGAGGTCCGCCAGGGAATCCCGGGGCGTCTGATCGGGGGCACCCGCGATGATGTAGCAGACGACGTCGAGGCCGTGCCGCCCCGCCGCCTGGATGGCCCTGTCGGTCGCCTTCCGTACGTCCGGGCGCCGGAACCGTCGGAGCTGCGCGGGGTCGGAGGTTCCGAGGGAGAGGTTGAGGGTCCGGAATCCCGCCCGTTTCATCGCCTGGATCACCGCTTCGTCCAGGGACGGGGTGAAAAGGCCGTTCATGGCCCGAAGCTCGAGGCCGAGGCCGTCGAAGCGGCGGGGGATCTCCCGCAGCAGCGCCAGGAAGCTCTCGCGGTCGAGGGAGAGGTTCTCGTCCTCGAAGTCGATGAACCTGGCCTGATACTGAAAGACGGCCGTCTCGATCTCCTGGAGGACGCGCTCCCGGGACCGGGTCCGGTATCGGAGCGTGCCCCCGCCCACGGCACAGTAGGTGCACCGCATGGGGCACCCCCGGCTGGTCAGCACCACGGCGCTCCCGCGTTTATGCCGGCGGTAGAAGGCATGGTTGACGAGATGGATGGCCGGCGGCGGCTGGCCGTCGAGGTCTTCCAGTTCGGCGGGCGGACTGACAGCGATGCCCCGGGAGTCTTTTCGGAAGACGATGCCGGGGATCCCATCGACCGGCCGGCCGTCCCGGAGTGCGGCGGCCAGCAGGGCCATGGCGGCTTCACCTTCGCCGCGGATGACGAAATCGACCGCCGGCTCCGCCATGGCCGCCTCGGGCAGGGCGGTGGGGTGATGCCCCCCCAGGACCACCCGGCATCGGGGGTGGAAGGCCTTGACCGCGCGGGCCGCCGCCAGGGCTTCTTCGCTATAGGCCGTAAACAGGGAGGAGATGCCGACGAGGAAGGCGCCGGATTCACGGGCGGTTTTCCCGATGTGTTCAAAGCTGTAGCCAAAATGGCGGAAGGTGTGGAAGAGGCCGAATGGGGAGATGTCGGGTTTGCCGTAGAAGGCGCTCAGGTAGCCCATCTCGGGGGGCGGTGCAATCACGCGGGATTTGGCGACGGCGAGCGCGTCCAGGATGGCGACGGAAAAGCCGTCCTGGATCAGCGCTGCTGCGATGCAGGCCAGACCATAGGGGATGGTCCGCTTCTGGGTGAGATAGTAGTCCCGGACAGGGGGCTGTATCAGCAGGATGTCGGGCACGGCGCTGTGCTGGGATCCCCCGCAGGGGGCGTTATTCGACCGAGGCCCGGTTGACGTTCATGCTGTCGTAGGACCGGAAGATCAGCCCCTCCCGCTTGCGCCGCTCCTCGGGGAGGGGGATCGGCTGAAACTGCTTCATCTGCATTTCCGCAGCGTCACGGTCGGGGATCGCAGCGAGGCCTTCGCCGATCTTTTTTCCCGAGGCGGTTTCGATGACAATGGCGTTGCTGCCGTCGGAGACTACGGCAACGGGAACCTGGTGGGATGCCAGGAGTCGTGCCGCCGCCACGATCTCCCGCTCCCGGGAGCCGAGGGAGCCCGGGGCGCATTTGATGCACATGATGATGCCGCCCCCGGCGCGTACCACGAGGTCGACGCGGGAATGGTAGACCTCACCGGAGATGTCTACCGAGATGGGGGCGTCGACCTCGATGTCCGACGCGGTGTAGCCCTTCTCTTCGACCAGGATCCGCTCGACGGCCTGGCGGTTGGCTTCGGCCCCGACATTGGGAACCGGCCTGCCGGTGATGAAATCGACGAGGGTTTCCATATCATTCTGGTTGTCCATAGTGCATTCCTTCCTCGCGGAGGCCGGCGGCGTCCGCGGATCAGAGCAGGCCGGGCTTGGCACCCGGCGGCGGCATTCTCAGCCGAGAAGCGAGGTCCCGGTCATCTGCTCGGACTTTTCGATGCCCATAATCTCGAGCATGGTCGGCGCGATGTCCCCCAGCTTGCCTTCCTTGAGCCGGGTATCTTTCCGGTGGTCATCCACCAGGATAAGGCGGACCGGGTTGAGGGTGTGGGCGGTGTGGGGCTTGCCGTCCGTGTCGATCATCTTCTCGGCGTTGCCGTGGTCCGCCGTGATGATGAGCGCGCCGTCCAGGCGCCGCACCTCCTCGACAATCCGCGCCACGCACCGGTCCACGGTTTCGCAGGCCTTCACCGCGGCGGGTATGACGCCGGTATGCCCGACCATGTCCATATTGGCGAAGTTGAGGATGACCATCCCGTAGGTGTTCGACCGCAGGCGCTCGACAACCGTGTCGGTGACCGCTATGGCGCTCATCTCCGGCTTTTGGTCATAGGTCGCCACATCCCGCGGCGAGGGGATCAGTACCCGGTCTTCGCCGGGAAAGGGCGTCTCCTCCCCGCCGTTGAAGAAATAGGTGACATGGGCGTATTTCTCGGTCTCGGCGATCCGGAGCTGCGGGATGTCCCTGCGGCTGACCACCTCCCCCAGGATGCCGTCGAGGTGGATCGGCGGAAATGCCACGGGCAGCGTGAAGGTCTCATCGTAGAGGGTCATGGTGGCGTAGGCGGCGAGGGCCGGCCGGTGCTGTCGGTCAAAGCCGCTGAAGTCCGAAGCGGTCAGGGCGGTCGTCATCTCCCTCGCCCGGTCGGCCCGGAAATTGAAAAAGATGACGGCGTCCCCATCGCGGATGACGGCGGCGGGGTTCCCTGCCGCGTCGGTCAATGCGATGGGCTTGATGAATTCATCGGTCTCCCCGCGTTGGTAGGCTTCACGGATGGCGTCCACCGGGTCGGAGGCGGGCGTGCCCTCGCCTTCCGTGTAGAGCCGGTATGCCGATTCGATCCGCTCCCACCGCCGGTCCCGGTCCATGGCATAGTAGCGGCCGCAGATGGACGCGACCTGCCCGTAGCCATTGGCGGCGATATGATCCTGCACCCGGGAGAGATAGGCTTCACCGCCGGTGGGAGAGGTGTCCCGGCCGTCCATGATGGCGTGGACGCAGGCCCGGGGGACGCCCGAATCCCGCGCGAGGTCCAGCAGGGCCAGGAGGTGGGTGAGCTGGCTGTGGACCCCCCCGTCTGAGACCAACCCCATGAAGTGGAGGGTCGATCCGCGCTGCTGAACGGCATCCATGGCCGACCGCAGGACATCGTTTTCGAAAAAACTGCCGTCTTCAATGGCCCGGTCGATCCGGAGAAGGTCCTGGTAGACGATTCTTCCGGCGCCGATGTTGAGGTGGCCGACCTCGGAGTTGCCCATGATGCCGGCGGGAAGCCCTACGGCTTCACCGGAGCAGACGAGTCGCGTGGTGGGGTATTCAGCCCCCAGCCGGTCAAGGGTGGGGGTGCTGGCCAGGCTGACGGCGTTGCCGTCGCACTGGTCTTCGATCCCCCATCCATCGAGGATCATGAGCATGCAGAAACGGGGGGATGTCGTCGGGTCAGATGCCATTTTGTGCCTCCATATCTTCTGCCGCGGGGTCCGCGCTCTGGGATGAGGGGGATGTTTCCGATTCTACCGGCCCGGGCGTCCCGGCGGCGTGGGCGATCATTTCCGGGGTCTGGATCCGGCGCGCGTCGGCCCACAGGCCCTCGAGATCGTAAAAATTGCGGTCGGAATCATGGAAAATGTGGATGATCACATGTCCGTAGTCCATGAGCACCCAGTGTCCGCCTTTGACCCCCTCCACGCTCAGGGGGCGGATGCCCGCCGCCTTGAGGGTCAGCTGGATGTGTTCTGCGATGGCGGTCACCTGACGGTTGGAGCGACCGCTGCAGATGATGAAATAGTCGGCGATGGAGGTCAACTTCCTTACATCGAGGACCACGAGCCCCAGCGCTTTTTTGCCGAGGGCGGCCTGAACATATGGGTCGATCATGGGATCTTTGGCCGTATCCTGTGTCATTGAAAAAATATATTCCTTCCGTGGTAAGGAACGTGATTTAAATATATTGAATTCCCGTTCCTAAGGGTGTTCGACTCCTGAGAAGAAGTCCTGGCGCGGCTCCCGCCGGAGGTTCAGGAGCGGATCTGGCCGTCCCCGAAGACCACAAACTTCGTGGTGGTCAGCTCGTCGATGCCCATGGGGCCGAAGGCGTGGAGCTTGGAGGTGCTGATGCCGATTTCGGCGCCGAGCCCCAGCTGACCCCCGTCGTTGAAACGCGTCGAGGCGTTGACCAGGACGACCGAGGCATCCATATCGCGGACGAACCGCCTCGCCCGCCGATAGTCCGAGGTGACGATGGCCTCGGTGTGGCTGGAGCCGTATTGGGTCATGTGGGCGATGGCGGCGTCCATATCGTCCACGACCCGGACCGCGAGGATCAGGTCGAGGTATTCTTCATACCAGTCCGCCTCGGATGCCGGCGGCGTGCCCGGCAGAATCCGGCAGGTTTCCGGACAGCCCCGGAGCGTGACGCCGGCGGCTTCGAAGCGCCGGGCCATGTTCGGCAGGAAGGCCTCGGCCTCGGCACGGTGGACCAGGAGGGTCTCCATGGCATTGCAGACCCCCGGGCGATGGACTTTGGCGTTGAAGCTGATCTCCTCGGCCATGGCAATGTCCGCGCCCTGGTCGACAAAGACATGGCAGACGCCCTTGTAATGTTTCAGGACGGGAATCCGGGAATGCTCGACCACGAAGCGGATCAGCCCCTCCCCGCCTCTGGGGATGATCAGGTCGATGTACTCCTCCTGGGCCAGCAGCACGTTTACCGCCGCCCGGTCCCGGACCGGTACGACCTGAACCGCCTTTTCGGGCATGCCCGTCTCCCGGAGAACCCTGGAGATGACACCGGCAAGGGCCTGGTTGGAGTGGAGCGCTTCGGAGCCGCCCCGGAGGATGACGGCATTGCCGGACTTGAAGCAGAGGCCTGCGGCGTCAATGGTCACGTTGGGCCGGGATTCGTAGATGATCCCGATGACGCCCAGGGGAATCCGCATCCGGGAGACCTCGAGGCCGTTGGGGCGGGTCCAGGAGCGGGTGACGGCCCCGACGGGATCTTCCAGTGCGGCCACCTCCCGCAGGCCGTCGGCCATGGACCGGATGGTGGCGTCCTTCACCGTGAGGCGGTCGATCATGGCATCCGACAGCCCGATGCCGCGGGCGTATTCCAGGTCCTTGGCGTTTTCCGACTGGATGAAGGCGGCATCCGCCTCGAGCTGGTCGGCGATCTTGTGCAGGACCTCGTTTTTTCGGGCGGACGGGCAGCGGGCCATCTGTACGGCCGCGGCCTTCGCCTCCCGGGCCATTTCCAGAATAACGGATTCAACGTTCATGTGTTCCCCCTGTGGATGACGATATTTCGGACGCGCCGGCGAGTGGGTCCGTCCGGGTTCAGTCGCATTCCCATACGACGGTGAGGTTGTCCCGGTGGATGACCTCGTCGTATGGCTTTTCGCCGAGGCGCTCTTTGATCTCGCTCGTACGGAGCCCCATGATTCTGCGGATGTCGTCCGCGCTGTAGTTGACCAGGCCGGTGCCCAGCACTTCCCCCCTGCCGTTGATGAACTCGACCGGCGACCCGGCGCCGAAATCCCCGGTCACATCGACGATGCCCGCAGGCAGCAGGCTCTTGCCTTTCCGCGTAATGGCCTTCACGGCGCCGTCATCGATGCGGATCATCCCCCTGGGCTTGGAAGTGAAGCCGATCCAGCATTTGCGGTTGGTCATCTTCTGGCGTTTGGGCGCGAAAAAGGTGCCATGCTCCTCCCCGTCCATGAGCCGGAGCAGGATGTCGGGCTTGGTCCCCTGGGCGATGAACATGGGAATGCCCGCGGTGTTGAGCTTTCGCGCCGCCCGGATCTTGGTCATCATGCCGCCGGTGCCCAGCGCGCCCGGGATGTCGCTGGCAAACTGCTCGATGTCCCGCTTGATGGTCGAGACCATCGGGATCAGCTCGGCATCGGCGTGGCTCCGGGGATCCTTGTTGTAGAGTCCGTCGATGTCGGTCAGGTTGATCAGGACGTCGGCGTTGACCAGGAGGGCGATCATGGCGGAGAGGGTGTCATTGTCGCCGAACTTGATCTCCTCGATGGAGACGGTGTCGTTCTCGTTGATGATCGGCACCACGCCGAGCGCCAGCAGCGACTCGAGGGCGCGGCGCGCGTTGCCGTAGTGCGCGCGGCGGATCATGTCGTCGGCGGTCAGCAGCACCTGGCCCACGGTGAGGCCGTAGCGCGCGAACGCGACCGTGTAGGCGTGGATGAGCGCGCCCTGGCCCACCGACGCGGCCGCCTGCTGCAGCTCGAGGTTCGTGGGGCGCGCGGCAAGCCCGAGCGGGCCGATGCCCGCGGCGATCGAGCCGGACGTGACCAGCAGGACCTCGCGCTCCGCGCGGCGGGCCT
>CAJXSB010000104.1 GCA_913060435.1 uncultured Desulfococcus sp. | reverse complement strand
TTTCATAATGACAAGGGTTGTTTTGAAACTCAGCCCATAAATCGAGGTGCTATTTGCCTTTGGCTTCCTCCGTTGACAGCGCTGAATCTCAGGCTTATTTTTAACAGTATATATTTCAAAGCTACTGCATCTGAACCTTCATACATCCATATCACATCATCACATCACCGGTTTTATTCCTCCCCTTGCATATCTTTTTCCAGCCGGTGCTCCCAATCCCTTTTCCGGCCGCTGCCGACTGTCGAACGGACATCACACCGCTCAATGAAACCGCCTCCAGGATGCAGCCAACACAATCTGCAGGCAAAGGAAGGTGTGGCAATGGAAGCATCACCCTACCCAATCGATATTGCGCGCTATGCCAAGTGCATCGAGGTATCCAAGCACGTCCGATGGGATATCGACCAGGACGTGATCCGCGGCCGGCGTTTTGATTTTTCCCAGAAATTCCTGCCGGACGGTCTTTCCCGAGTGGATGGGCTCGATTTTTTGGACAGTGATGAAAAGCGGCGGCTCAGCCAGATCCAGGGGCGAACCTACGCCAACATGTTTGGATTTGTCGAGCGTTTCATTACCGCCAAGGTCCTGGACATCACCCGCGACCACTGGCTGGGAAACCAGACCGTCCTGGAGGCGCTGATACGCTTTTGTGACGAGGAGTTGAAGCACCAGGAGCTCTTCCGGCGGATCGAGGCGATGATGGCCGAAGGAATGCCCGAAGGGTACACATTTCTTCCCGATCCCGACATGGTCGCAGCGGCCGTGCTGAAACGCCCCTCCTGGGCGGTTCTCGGGCTCATCCTGGAGATCGAGCTGTTTACCCAGGAGCATTATCGCCGGAGCATCGCACCGGAAGAAAATCTATCGGCCCTCTACAAGGACATCTTTCTTTTCCACTGGAAAGAAGAGACCACCCACGCCATCATGGACGAGCTTGAATGGCCCCGTGAAGACAGCAAGCTGAGCCCCGAAGCACGGGACCGGGCCGTGGATGAACTGATCGCGCTGGTAGGCGATGTGGACGGCATCCTCCAGCAGCAGAGCCTCGCGGATGCAGCGTACTTTTTGAACATCTGCGGCCGTTCGTTTCGAAGGGAGGAGATCGACCGCATCAAGGCGGGGCTGCTCGACGCGTATCGGTGGCAGTATATTTTTTCCGGCATCGGCCATCCCCGCTTCAAGGCCGTATATGAACAGTTGACGACGCCGGCCCAGCGACGCCGGGTCGATGAAGCACTGGCGGCGATGAACTGATCGCTTTTTGGCCGCAGAGTCCGCTTTTGCGGGGCTTCCAGGGCCGCCATGCGCGCCCGTGTCCAACCCAACCATGACCACCTCTCAGCAAAAGGAGATATAATGATGAAGACAACATCCATACGACCCATGACCGTGCTCTTGTGCGCAATGACGCTCCTGCTGGCGTTGGCCTCGCCGGGGGCGGCCGACGACTACGAAGCAATGAAGGACGTATCGGCGGTAGACACGATCTTTGACTTCCGCGACGGTATTCCACAGCCGGCGCTGATCCACCTCAAGCTGATCCACGACACCTACAACGACCCGGTGATTCGGGCGGCATCTGAAAAGCCGGCTTTCGTCGTCGTCTTCATGGCGAGTTCGGTCAAGCTCCTCTCCAAAAACAGGGACGGCTTTACAGCCGAGGAGAAAAAGATGCTCGAGGAGTTCGACCAGGTGCTCGCAGCGATGGCGAAGGAAGGCATCCGCCTGGAGATATGCATGTTTGCCGGGAATGTCATGGGCGTGGACCCGGCATCCCTGCCGGATGTTTTGGTCCACGTTCCCAACGGCTGGATTTCTGCTATCGGATACCAGAAGCGTGGATACGCCTTGGTTCCGGTCTACTGATTTCGTTCAAGATTTCCCCCATTCGTTCGAAATTCCGGCCGATATTTTCCGGCCGGTGGGCATCGGACGAAAGTAGGATCGGTATGCCGCGGCGGCGACATTCGGCGATGATCCAGGGGCTGGGATAGGGTGCTGCTGCTGGATGGTCGTATCCGGAAAGGTTGATTTCGACCTCCATGGATGCGGCGGCCACCGCATCAAGCGCCTCCATGACCAGCGCATGGTACCATGAAGCCGTCTCGTCGAAATAGGCGCCGTCGCGGTTGTGCTTCTTGAGCACATCCAGGTGTCCGACAATGCCGAACATCCCCGATGCGGCAATCCTTCCGATATGCCGATAGTAGTTGGTGCAGAGGGCCCGGATGTCACCGTCGAAGGCTCCCTTCAGGAGACGCCCGAATTCCGCCCGGGTGCCGTTCACCATGCCGATTTGGCCGTTGACGAAGATATTGTGCACCGACCCGATGGCGTGCTCCCAGCCGACGGCGGCGATCTTCTCGGTCCAGGGTTCGAAGCCGGGAAGAAATTCCATTTCCAGCCCCATCCACACCTCGATGGCGTGTGCATAGTCCTCCCGGACCCGCCTGATCTCCTCCCGGTAGGCATCGATTGCTTCCATGGAAACGGCGTATCGGGTTTTGAAGGGCAGGGGCATGTGGTCCGTGATGGCGATCCTCCGAAAGCCTTTCCGGAGGGCAGATTCGATGACTTCCCGAACCCCCGCACTGCCGTCGGAATACCGGGTATGGATGTGATGGTCTGCTGCAGGGTCGACGAGTGGTATCATGAGATTTCCTTTCACTGCCAACAGCACGCCCCTGCCTGGCGGATTCGGGAAGGGTGCCGCCGGCGCGACGCCGCGCAGCGGGACGTCGCCGGCGGTGCACCGCTACAGGGCGGGGGATTCGCACATGGTCGACAGGGTTTCGATATATTCGCTCTGACCCTGGTACAGGCGGGTCATTTCGATGATGACGCCGGCAATCTGGGCGAGGGCCTGAACAAAATTGACGTCGTCCAGGGTGAATTCCCATTTCTCGGCGGTATAGACCCGGACGGCGCCGATGGCCGCGTCACCGATCATGATGGGCACCGAGAGGATCGACGCGATGCCTTCGGCCTTTGCGGCTTCGGGATACTGGATGCGCGGATCGTCGCTGACGTCGTATACGGCGACCGGCCCCTCCTCGAGGGCATCGGCGATGGATTTCAGGGCGCTGATGGCCCCCTTTTTGAGGTATTCCCGGCTCAGGCCGGTGGATGCAGCGACCTCCAGCTCGTTGGTCTCACGGTTGACCAGAAAGAGGGTGCAGCCCTTGATGTCGAGGGATGACCGGATGCTGTCGACCGTCATCTGGATAATCTCTTCGGTCTTTCTCGATCGGGTCAGGGAGCGGGTAATCTTGATCATGGTTTCGTAGTTGAGTCTAAGGTTTTTCATGCTCACCTCCTCTTTGGCGTTGCGGGTTTTGATTGCTCTATTAAAGCGTGTCCTTCGCCGCGGCCCACGTGGCAGGGTCATGGGATGAGGCCGAGTGCGGAGCCCTCAGGGCTTCGCGCCGGAGCAGATGAAAACCTTGGATCTGCCGGTGGCCGCAGTGGTTTTGGTCACCTGTTGGAAATGCTGCAGCAGGAAATTACGCTCGTGCTTGAGGATCTGCACGGCGCGCTCCCGTCCCATGGAGATCAGCCGAACATGGAAAAGCAGGCGCACGAACCGGTTCTCGGGCACCTCGTGCTCCATCATCAGAAAGGGCGCTCCCGGCTTGAGGCATCGCTGGATTTCCCGAAGGGCGAGGGTCTGGGTTTGGCCTTGCAGTTCATAGAAGGCGTGGGAGCAGGTGACGGCGGCAAAGATGCCGGCCTTGAATGGGAGGTGTTCACAGTCGGCCTGGACCAGACAGATCTGGGGCGTGCCACCGGTCTTCCGCCGGGCGACACCGAGCATGCCCGATGAAAAATCGAGTCCAACCGCAAGGCCACCCATGCCAACGCGTCCCCCCAGCGGCAGGAGGGCTGCGCCGGTGCCCGTGCAGATGTCGAGCACGACGTCGCCGGGGCCGGCGCCGGTCTGCGCTGCGAGGATCTCACGCAGCACGCCGCGTCGGTCGGTGGCGTGCATGGCAATGAACCGGTCATAGCACTTTGAAAACAGGTCATAGTATTTCTGTCGGAATTTTCGCATGACAGCACGCCTTTGGATTCCTGCAGCCGGCAAATGGACGGCCGGCTGCCGTACGGATGGCTACAGTTCCTTGTAGATCCGCGCCAGGGGATGCCCGGGCGCCTCGATGGACAGGTCGTTGAAATAACCATACGGGGTCTGGGATGCGTCATATCCGGCGGTGTTGAGGCGCTCCGCCGCCCGGTCGATGAGGGCCCTTGCCTGCTCCGGGTCGGCCTTGGCCTCTCCCAAGTGGGTGAAAGAGTGGAGGACCACCTCCTGGACCTCCCATTTCCGGGCCACCCATTTGGCATTCTTGACGAGCTTGGTCTCCGCCGAGCTGCCGTCCTCGACATCCCCGGGTTCGACATGGATAAACGCCACCACCGCCCGTGAGCGATCGTCCGGGGATGCGTCGGGGGCGTCCTCCAGCGTCTTCAAGACCGGCCGCCAGGCGAATTTTTTACAGAACCAGAAAAGGACTCTCACAGCACCTCCTCGCGGCGCCGGCAGGACTGCTGCCGCTTTCGGCATTCGCAGCGGGCGTCGGCGCTCCCCGCTATTTTTCCAGTACGACGACCTCGCAGACCCCTTCCAGAGCTTCCTTGAATTTCGCGGCATCTTCCGATGTGCCCACGATGGCGTCATAGTGCATGGGGATGGCTACCTTTGGCTGGATCTTTTTTGCCGCTTCAATGGCTTCCGCGGCGGTCATGACATAGGTGCCGGAGACGGGGAGTAGGGCGATATCCACAGAAAGGTTCTCCATTTCAGGGATGAGGTCCGTGTCGCCGGCGTGATAGACCCGTATGCCGTCGATGGTGATGATGAAGCCCAGCCAGCCGTTCTCCTTCGGGTGAAAATCTTTGTCGGTGTTGTAGGCCGGGACGGCTTCGATTTCAATGCCCATGACGGACAGACGGTCTCCAGCCTTGACGACCCGAACATCTCCCGAGAGCTTTTTTGCGGATTCGGCTTCCGTGACAAAGATGGTCGACGGCTTCTTGACTTTCTCAATGTCTTCGCTTGAGCAGTGATCGAAGTGGGGATGGGTGATCAGAATGATATCCGCGGGGTCGGCATCCGCCAGCTGGTAGGGGTCGATAACCAGCCGGACGTCTTCAGTGGTGATGGCGAAACCATCGTGGCCCAGCCATGTGATGCTGCGTAAAACATCGGATAACATGCTCCTCCTCCTTTCTCGAATGATGCTTGTTGGTGGTCGGAATGATGGCATTGCCCGTGGCTCGGGCGCTGGCTTCTGCCGGTCGTTCAGGGGGATGAGTCGGTTTTCAGGGGCGCCGGTGAATCCTGATCCGGGAACCAGAACCCCTTTTTGAAGTCGAACCATTCCCGGTTTGCGGCAGTGGACGTCCGTTCGCGAAGCAGCCGGCCGTCATTATCGATACGGTATCGGTAGCCGGAACCCTCCGGCGCATGAACCGATCCACGACCGCTGTCGCGGTTCGATCGACATATGTTCTCGATAATTCTGGCCTGTTCGATTTCGCAGAACGGGCAGCGGTTTTTTTCAATCGCCGCGATGATGTTTTTGCCGTCGATAATCGGTGGAAAAAACGCTTTGCATCGCTTGATCTGATCCGTTTCATCGAGCTTTCTGAAACCGATCATGGACTTGACGCTGTTGATGTGGCCGTCCTCGGTGTGTTTTTCCTTGATATGCGCAAGCAGTATTCCGGTCCGTTTCAGGTTCGGATCCCCGGACCATTGAGCATCGCCTGACTCGAACACCACCTCTCTGGAAATTTTGCGCATGGTTCACTCCTCAGCTACTGGTATAAACGGCGCACCTGGAAATTACAAGGATATTCGCTGACGAATCTTCCACATGGGCACCATCATTTCGCAGGTTCGCAGGCCTCTGCAGCAGAGAGGCCGCCCTGTTGTTACAGGGACGGCCCAGTATTTTTTAAACACAAGCCTTCACCGTCAAAGCGGCATGCTGCGGCTGATTCGACTCCCATTCCCCGTCGGCAGCGGCTGGGAGATGATCCAAAGAGCGTTGCCATGAAAAAAGGATCGGTGTCCTGACCCAGGCGGTACAGGACTCTGGCGGCGCCGCACAGCGGCATCACCTGCCGGGAACCATCGTGTTATGCATGAAAATGGGGGGGGTGCCAAAGAAAGGCATCCAAGAAAGCATCGCTGCAGATGCACTGGAAAACATCGATGGCGGTGAGATTAAAGAAAATAATCAGCCAATGATCTCGAGGATATAGTGCTTATTTACCTTTCCCGAAGCAGCGCTCAAGATGGTCCTCAGGGCATTGGCGGTCTGTCCTTTTTTCCCGATGACTTTTCCGATATCTTCTTTGGCAACCTTCAGTTCCAGGATGGTTGTCTGTTTTCCGATAATCTCCTTTACCGTCACCTGCTCCGGATAATCCACCAGCGACTTCGCGATACGCTCTATCAGTTCTTTCATCACATCGCCTCCATTTGAGCCCATTTTGCCGGGTCGAAAGATCTGCCACGCCAGCTCCGTTCAATTCGGTTTTCCGGCGAAGAGAAACCCTCTCCATCAGCATCCTTCTGGCATGCAGAGAAACCAAATCCTTTCCTTCTCCGATTCGGACAATACTCAGTTATCCATATAATAGTCAGTTTTTGAGATAACATCAATAACAAGCGCAAAAAAATGAAACATCAGCCATGAGCTCCCATTTTGAACCTCAAGCGCTCTTGTGGATGTTCCAGGATGGATCGCATCTACGTCGCTTTCCCCTTCTATGGGGGGCTGCTGCGAACCCATTTGCAGTAGGCGGCGACATTGCGCAATTAACGAGATATAAAAAAATTATTTTTATGTAAATTACATAAAAAGTAATGAAATTGAAAAATAAAAAGTTTTATTGACAGCAATGATTCGATAATTAACTTTATTTCCAAAAAGAAGGTTGGACCAAAAATGATTAGCACTATCCGATCGTTGGATCCGAATCCTTGACATTGTATCGGGATAAGGATTCAAACCACCAACACAAAGGAGGATGCAAGATGACTGCGAGAAGATTATTTGATTTCCCTGGGATGGGGTGGCGCAATCCGTTTGCAGAGCTGGACCGTATGCAGCGGGAAATGGACCGGCTGTTCGGAGGCAAGTTCTTCAGGGCTGGATTGCCGGAGCTCCAGGCCGGTGTATTCCCTGCCGTCAATGTGACAGAGGAGAAGGATCACTATTACATCCGTGCGGAGCTTCCGGGAATGGCAGCAGAAGATCTCGACATCCAGGCCGCCGGCAACAGTGTTTCCATCTCTGGTGAGCGCAAGATCTCCGGAGAAGGTGACAATGTCAGATATCACCGGCGGGAGCGTGAGGCAGGGCGGTTTTCCCGGGTCATCAATCTGCCGGAGGGGGCCAACCTGGAGGATGTCAAGGCCGGGCTGAAGAACGGGGTCTTGACCCTGACCATCGGAAAGTCGGAAGCTTCCAAACCAAGGCAGATTTCCATCAACTAGACATCGGAGGAGGATAAAATGAGTGAGAGCAAGGAACTCCAGGTAAGGGAGAAGCAGGCGTTGGATTCTCCGGCGGAGCAGACCCGCCCGGGCCTGGTTTTCAAACCGCTGGTAGACATTTTTGAAACCGACAAGGAAATCGTCGTTCTTGCGGACATGCCGGGCGTCTCACCGGAGTCGCTGGATGTTGATCTTCGGGAGGATATATTGACCCTGACGGCCGAAGCGTCCTCCGGCCGGGGTGAAGGCGAGCAGGATATCCTGTCAGAATTCGCGACAGGAAAGTTCTATCGACAGTTCACCCTCTCGGAGGTAATAGACCAGAGCAAAATTGAAGCGAAGCTCGACAACGGGGTCTTAAGGCTTGTTCTGCCGAAGGTGGAGAAAGCGGCGCCGAGAAAGATCCAGATCAACAGTTGATGATCGAACGTAAGACAGCAGCCCGGCGAAGGCCTTCGCCGGGCTGCTGTTTTTGGCGTGATGGAAAAAAAGGGGTATTGCCTTGATGTCGCCTGGATGCCATCTTAGAATGTAAGAAGCCGCGTTGGGATGGAAATGGAACCAAAATCCGGTAGAATCTTTGTCCAATTCATTTGGTTTCTTGGGGGAAACCATCAACGACACTCGAAAGTTGAACAAGGGAAGAGGAGAAGAGAATGGGGAAGGCAAAAAATGCCATGGAAATCTATCAAGTGCTCAACAAGTCCAACTGCAGGGATTGCATGGAAAAAACCTGCTTGGCTTTTGCCGGTGCCGTATACATGGGACGGCGGCGTATCGAGGAGTGCCCCCACCTTGATCAGGAGACCATCGCACGCTTCTCGGAGGCGCCCGACACCGAAGGCATCATAGAACAGAACCGGGACGATTATCTGAAGGATTTGAAATCGCAGATTCCGGGGACCGATATTGCCGCCCTCGCCGACCGCCTGGGCGGGCGCTTTTCCGGTGGGCGGCTGATCCTCAAGGTTCTCGGAAAGGATTTCAGCGTGGACACCCAGGGCGAGCTTTCTGCGGACATCCATGTCAACCCCTGGGTGGCGGTTCCGTTTCTGGACTATGTTCTCCATGCCAGAGGGGATTCGCCGTCGGGCCAGTGGATCTCGTTCCGGGAGCTGGAGGACGGCCCGGAGCGTTACCCCCTTTTCCAGAAACGCTGTGAAGCCTCCATGAAACAGGTGGCAGAAAATTATACCGAGCTTTTCGATGACATGGTGCACGTTTTCGGCGGCCGGCAGGTGGCCGAAGAGTTCGAATCGGATATTTCCGTCGTGCTGCACCCCCTGCCGAAATTTCCCATCATGATCTGTTATTGGCAGCCGGAGGATGGCCTCGAATCGAGCCTCAACATTTTTTTCGACAAAGCAGCGGCTGGAAACCTGTCCATCGGATCCATCTTTTCCCTGGGTGCGGGGCTGGCGCAGATGTTCGAACGCCTGGCCCAGCGGCACGGTTTTTCCTGATGGCGTCTTCTTGGTGCGGCCGTTTTTGGCTCTTGAAATAAATGATTCCGATGATATAATCGCATTTATTACTTCATTTTGAGATTGTCGACTATGCTCACAGGTTTTGAAAAAATCATCGAGGAACGGATCCGCACCGCGCAGATGAAAGGGAAGTTCGATAATCTGCCGGGCGCCGGCAAGCCGATCCTCTACGAGAATGACGGCCACATCCCCGAAGAGCTGCGCCTCGCCCACAAGATCCTGAAAAATGCGGACTGCCTGCCCCCCGAGATCGAGCTCAAAAAAGAGATCGTCAAAACGGAAGACCTGCTGGCCGGCATGACCGATACGGCGGAGAAGTACCAGGTCATGAAAAAGCTGAATTTTCTGATCATGAAACTGAATGCCATGCGGAGCTCCAGCGTGGCATTCGAGCTGCCCCAGAAATATCTGGGGAAGGTGACCGATCGTATCACGACCAAAAAATAGGCCTCATCAGCTCCTCCCATTAAGGAAACAATCATCCATGAAATCCCATCGCAGAAAGAAAAAAGCGAAACCCCAGGAAGAAAAGGCCGGCCTTTTCAAAGGCATCGCCGCCGCTTACATGATCCTCATCCTGCACGCCGTCTTCATCGCCCTGCTGGGCTGCCTGGTGCTTTTTTTCCGGGGCATGGTACAGTACATGCTGTGGATTTTTATCGCAGGCACCACCCTGCTCGTCTACTCCGGATACCGTATTTACCGTCGGATGAAGCAGGAGCAGCAAAACCTTGCAGAATTGCTCCGGCTTCCCATGCTGGACGGCAACAGCATCGAGGTAAGCTTTCTGGGGGGCGTGGCATCCGTCAAGGTCGAGAATCCCTGTGCCAAAGCCCTGCCCATGACCGCCGACGCCGTGGACATCCCCAGGCAGCTCGAGGCGCCGGGCGGATCCCGGGTCCATGAGCTGACCGAGCTGGCCACGCTGTTCGAAAAGCAGCTCATTACGCCTGAAGAATACGAGGCGTCCAAGAAGCAGATACTGGAGGGGATGACCTGCCGATGAAAAAGTTGACCATTGCACTGATCTCCGGAGGGATATCATCGGAGCGCGAGGTATCCCTCAACAGCGGAAGCCAGGTCTTCGAGGCGCTGGACAAATCGAAATATACCGTTCTCCGGTACGACCCCAAGACGGATCTGCCGAAGCTCATGGCCGATGCTGCGGCTATCGACGCAGCGCTCGTCATCCTCCACGGGCCCTACGGCGAGGACGGCACCATTCAGGGGATGCTCGATCTGTTGGGCATTCCCTACCAGGGTGCTGGTGTTCTGGGGAGTGCTTTGGCCATGAACAAGCTGGCCGCAAAGCAGCTTTATGAATCCGCCGGCCTGCCGGTAGCGCCATACCTCTGTGTCCGGCAGATGGATTCCTTTGATGGGGATGCCTGCATCGAGACGCTCGGGCTGCCCCTGGTGATCAAGCCCGTCAGCGGCGGGTCGAGCATCGGCATGTCCATCGTGAAAAGCCGCGAGGAGCTTGGGGATGCGCTCCGCATGGCCTTTGAATACGACAGCCGCTCCGTCATGATCGAGGCCTTTATCCCGGGCATCGAAATCACCGCCGGCGTCATCGGCAACGATCGGCTCGAGGTCATGCCCCTGATCGAGATCGTCCCGGGGGAGGGGTACGAGTTTTTTGACTACGGGGCCAAATATACCGCGGGTGCCACACAGGAGATCTGCCCGGCCCGGATCGACGAGGCGCTGGCGGAGAAGGCCCGGCACTATGCCCGGGTTGCTCATGAAGCCCTTTTCCTGAGGGGATACAGCCGGACGGACTTCATCCTCAAAGACGATGAATTCTATGTCCTGGAAACGAACACCATCCCCGGCATGACCCGCACCAGCCTGTTGCCCCAGGCCGCCGAGGCGGCGGGGATGTCCTTTGCCCAGCTACTCGACAGGCTTATCGCCCTGAGCATCGAAGATCATCAACATCGCAGAACAGCCTGAAACGACGACGGCTGACATTCCGGGATCCGCCGTGTGTGGAACCCCATGACGGAGGTTTGTATGAGAGTCCTGGTTATCGGCAGCGGCGGAAGAGAGCATGCCCTGGTCTGGAAGATCCACCAGAGCCCCCTGGTCAAGAAGATCTATTGCGCACCTGGAAACGGCGGCATCGCCCAGATGGCGGAATGCGTTCCCATCGATTCCGGAGATATCCCGCAGCTGAAGGCCTTCGCCATGTCGGAGGAGATCGACCTGACGGTGGTCGGCCCGGAGGACCCCCTGTCGCGCGGGATCGTGGACGAATTTGAAGCTGCGGGACTCAAGGTCTTCGGCGCTTCCCGGAAGGCTGCGGAGCTGGAATCCAGCAAATCCTTTGCCAAGGACCTGATGATCCGTCACGGGATTCCTACGGCCCGGGGTGAGACCTTCACCAGCCGCAGAAAGGCCGAAACCTACATCAAAAAAATGGGCGCCCCGGTGGTGGTCAAGGCCGACGGCCTGGCTGCCGGCAAGGGCGTCATCGTCTGTGCCACGGAAAAGGAGGCCCTTGAGGCCGTCGAAACCATCATGGTCGACAAGGCTTTCGGGGATGCCGGCAAGAAGGTGGTCGTGGAGGAGTGCCTGACCGGCGAAGAGGCCTCCTTTCTGGCCTTCACCGACGGCAAAACCGTGCTGCCGCTGCCGTCGTCCCAGGACCACAAGCCGATCTACGACGACGACAAGGGGCCCAACACTGGCGGCATGGGCGCCTATTCGCCGGCCCCGGTCATCGACCGCCTCATGCACCAGAGGATCATGCAGGAGGTTATGGTCCCGACAGTCCGGGCCATGGCTGCCGAAGGCCGTCCGTACAAGGGGG
>CAJXSB010000103.1 GCA_913060435.1 uncultured Desulfococcus sp. | reverse complement strand
CCAGCCGCTGGCCCAGCCGGTCCTCTGCGAATTCGTCGAGCCGCTTCTTTCCGGCCGCCTTCCAGCCGGCATGATTCTGGCGGTTCATGAAGTCGGTCAGATAGAACTCCGTCCGGCAGAGCTGGAAGGTCTTGGGCTGGGTCAGGTACTGCCCCCCGATGCCGACGTTCTTGATCATCTCCGTGTCGATGGATGATTCGGTGACCTCCATCGGCTTGAGCATCCGCCGGAGGATGCCGCAGAGCTCCTCGTCGATGAGGAATTTCTCGAAGCTCATGGAGATGTATGCCCCCAGGATGCCCGCGGAATGGAGGATGAAGTTGACGCCGTTCCTGGCGGCAGTGGAGAGGGCCAGGGTTGATTCGACGCCGGCCTGGGCATCCGGGAAATGGGCGTCGGTGAGTCCGCCGCCGCTCCGGCAGGGGAGGTTATAGAACCGGGCCATCTGGGCGGTGGCCGACACCACGATCGAGAGCTCGGGGCAGCCGATGGAGAGCCCGCCGGTCTTCATGTCCATGGCCGAGGAGGTCGAGCCGTAGATGACAGGCGCGCCGGGGTTGACCAGCTGGGCCAGGGTGACGCCCGCCAGGATCTCGGCGGTCTGGAGGGCCATGACGCCTGCCAGGGTGACCGGTCCCGAGGAGCCTGCCATGATCAGGGATGCAATGACGCAGGCCTGGTTGGCCCGGGCCAGTTCGATCAGCGATCCGGCCATCTCGTCGGAGAACTGGAGCGGGGAGAGCGAGTTGATGAGCGACACGGTCACCGGTCCGACCGATTTGAGCTTCTCCATGCCGCCCCAGACGATGGCGGCCATCTCGACACAGTCCCGGGCGCCCTGTTTGGATACGGGGCTGCCCATGAACGGCTTGTCTGAAAGGACGATGCTGGAGAAGATCATGTCGAGGTGCGCCGTATCCGCGGGGACATCCGAGGGTTCGACCATCATGAAGCCGTTCATGTCCATATACTTCGACGTCTGCACCAGTTTGCAGAAGTTGTCGTAGTCCTGCATGGTGGCTTCCCGCTGTTCGCCGTTGCTCAGGGTGACGAACGGGGCGCCGTAGCCCGGCACGAAAACAAAGTCATCCTCGCCCAGGGGGACGCTCTTTTCCGGGTTCCGGGCGGTAACCGTAAACCGGGAAGGGGCGGTCTTGAGCGCGTTTTGAACCTGCGCCTCGGTGAAGAAGACCGTCTTGCCGTCGATTTTGAAGCCGTTTTTCTTGAAGATCTCCAGGGCTTCATCCTCGTTGAAGGTGATGCCGGTGCTGCCGAGAAGATCCATGGCACCATCGTGGATACGGGTCATCTCTTCCTGCGTCAGGGTTTGCATGCGGTCGTACATTTTCATTCTCCTTTAAACGATATCGTTGTGGTGTTTGACTCCATATGGCGTTGGGACATCTGAAACCAGAGGTATCCCTCATTCATGCCTGCGTGCTTCCGCTGCGGCGCCGGGGGTTTCGGCCAGTGCCTGGCCAAGGCCCTTGAAGATCCCGTAGAGCACCATGAGCAGCAGAAACATCATTGGATAGGCAGTGGCGATGGAGGCGGTCTGGATGGCCTTCAGCCCGCCGGTGCCCGCCAGAACCGCGGCGACGGCGCCGAGGGCGATGCCCCAGAACGCTCGGAGGTTTCGGCCCGGGTTCTCGTGGCCCGAGACGAACATGGCAAGCGACACAGCAGCGGAATTGGCGCTGGTCAGGAAAAAGGTCGTTATCAGAAAGATCAGGAAGATGGAGAGGATGCCCGTCAGCGGCTGGGCGATGGCGAAGATAGCGCTCTCCACCCCATGCTGGCTCAAGGTATCGGTGACGTCGAAGCGGATGCCGGCCCCGCCGATGACCCCGTACCAGAGAAAGTCGCCGAAGGTCGGGAGGATCAGGGTGGCGGCCACGGTTTCGCGAACGCTCCTCCCCTTGGAAATCCGCGCGATGAAGACCGCCACGAACGGAGCCCAGCTCATCCACCAGGCCCAGTAGAAGACGGTCCAGGAGCCGAGCCAGCTGCCTTCGACGCCGGGTGCGGTATAGAGGCTCATGGGGACAAAATGGAGCAGATACTGGCCGATGGCATTGGTGGTGAGATTGATGAGGAAGATGGTCGGCCCGAAGATCAGCACGAAAAACCAGATGCCGACAAAGACGTACATATTGACGTCCCCGATGATCTTTACCCCTTTTTCAATGCCGGTATAGACCGCAAAGGTGAAGATAGCCGTGAGGATGCCGATGATGATGTACATGCCCCCCGCCCCGAGTTCGACGCCGTATTGGAACTTGAGGCCGCTCGAAAGCTGGAGCGCCACCAGCCCGGTGGTGGTGGCAAGACCGCCCAGGGTCGCGAAAACGGCGAAGATGTCGATGACCTTGCCCCAGGTGCCGAATACCTTGTCGCCGATGACATAATAGAATGCACTGGAGAATTTGAACGGCAGCCCCTTGGTGTAGCAGGGGTGGGCCAGGGCGACGGTGAGCATGGCATAGATGGCCCAAGCGCTGAGGCCCCAGTGGAAGAAGGAATAGGTCATGGCGTTGGCCCCGGCGACGGCGGTTTTGGCTTCGCCGCCGAAATAGGGCGGCGGCGTCATATAATGGTATGCCGGCTCTGCAGGCCCCCAGAAGACAATGCCCGCGGCGATGGCCGACCCGAAAAGCATCGCAAACCAGGAGAAATTGGAGAATTCCGGTTTGTCGCCCGGAAGTCCCAGCTTCAGGGAACCGTATTTGGGGCCCATCATGACAAAGCAGCCCGCCACCAGGAGGAAGGCGGTCAGCAGGTAAAGCCAGGCCCAGCCGCCGGTGGTCCAGCTGAAGACGGCATTGACGGCGGTGTTCATATTTTCCGGGAATACGATCGACCACAGGATGAACAGAACGGTGAGCGATGCGGACACCCAGAAGATGAACGGGTCAAACGGGCGTTTGGATGTATCGAGAGCCATGGAGACCTCCTTGAATCAGTAAAAAATGAAGCTTTTGGGGGGCGCCCGCTGCAGGGCGTTCCTTTGATGAGTCTGGTTGTGTGACGTATGCAAAGCATGCTCTGCATACCGCATGCCATGCCGGAACCCGTTCTATGTGAAATAGGGATCGGAAAATTAAAAATTTAATTAATATCAATGAATGTAATTAGATAGGAATGCGTTTTGGCCCACGGAATGGTGTGGATGACGGTCGTGCCAGGCCTCCTGCGGTAGTGCGGTTCGCCGTAAATGAAAAAAATATTTTCGGTGTATCCGGGCTGGGACGTGAAAAAAAATTGTTGAAGATGAAAAAATATTTGACGTTCCGGCGAAAATGAACGAGGGTAGTGACAGAATGACGACCGAAGAATCAAGGCCGTCCACAGCACCGCGCAGTTGCCCCGCTACTCTGCAGCCGGTGCCTGCGACGATTCCAGTACTGCGGTGTGCCCTGCAGGCCATGAACACGTCCCCTCGCGAGGAAACCAGATGAACGGAAAAACCCTTTCAACCAAACCCCGGCTCGATTTGACGGAAATCGATATCTTCGGCGTGCTGTCCGCACTTGACGAGGGCATTATCATCACCGATACCAAGGGGCGAATCCTCTTCTACAACGACACCCAGACCCGGATCGATGAGCTGCCCGCCGACAAGGCCATCGGGCGGCGGGTAACGGAAATCTACCGTCTGCGCAGGGACGAAAGCATGATCATGAGATGCCTGGAGACCGGCACGGCGATCCGGAACCATCTTTTTTTCTACCGCACCCACCTGGGGAAGGAGGCCAACACCATCCACAGCGTTTTTCCGCTCATGCGCGGCGGCGACATGGTCGGGGCCATCTGCTTTGTCAAGGACTACAACATGCTGGAGCATACCATCGCTGCATCGAGCGACCTGACGCCCCACAAGAAGCCGCTGCTCAAAAACGGCACCCGATATAAATTCAGCGACATCGTCGGCAAGGACGCCGCCTTCGTGCGGGTCCTGAAGATCGTCCGGCTCTCTTCGGACTCGCCATCACCGGTGATGCTCTACGGCGAAACAGGGACCGGGAAGGAGCTTTTCGCGCAGTCGATCCATAACGCCAGCTCACGCCATGAACGCCCGTTCGTGGGCGTCAACTGTGCCGCCATTCCGGAAAACCTTCTCGAGGCCCTGCTGTTCGGCACGGCCCGCGGCGCCTTCACCGGCGCCATGGACAAGGCCGGCATTTTCGAGCAGAGCAGCGGCGGGACGTTGTTTCTCGACGAGATCAACTCCATGCCCATCAGCCTCCAGGCCAAGCTTCTCCGGGCGCTTCAGGAGAAGAAGATTCGGCGCATCGGGGCTTCGGACGACATCGAGATCGACCTGAAGATCATCAGCTCGGTCAATACCGACCCCCACCAGGCCATCAAAGAAGGACGGCTGCGGATGGACCTTTTCTACCGGCTTGGCGTGGTCTTCGTACGGATTCCCCCGCTCCGGGAGCGGCAGGACGGGATCGAAAGCCTCACCCGTCATTTTATCTACAAAAACAATCTGGCCTTGAAGCGGCATGTCAGGGGTGTTTCCAACGCGGTGATGGAATTTTTCAAGTCATACCACTGGCCGGGCAATGTCCGGGAGCTGGAGCACATCATCGAGGGGACCATGAACACCATCGGGCAGGCAGACGTGATTGAGCCCCATCATCTGCCGGTCCATTTCATTCATCCGGATTTTCGTGAGCTGCCCCGGGATAACTGCGTGCCGGAGATGGCGCCGCTGCAGGAATACCATCCTGCGTCGGAGCCCGTAAAGAGGCCCCGCCCGACGGATGCAAAAGGGAGCCTGCCGGAGGCACAGAAGTACCATGAGCAGGAGATGATACGCCGGGCCCTGGAAGCATCCGGTGGCAACGTTTCCCGGGCGGCCCGCTCCCTTGGCATATCCCGTCAGCTGCTGCACTACAAGATGAAGAAATTCGACATTGAAAGAAAGCGGTTTATGGATTGACGCAACATTCGAGCTTCATCAGCCGGTGTTCTCCGGGTCCGGTTTCCGCCCCACGCCGCTTCGCTTAAGTGACGCTAAGCATCGTATGAGCGAATCTCGAAAGTTGAGGGATGGAGATGTGCCGGAGGCTGGCGCCGCCGGCATTATTGCGGTCGTTAATGGGCGGACAGACGCGCCACCAAATGCGGGGGGAGGGGTGTCGACCGGTGGGCCTGCTGGTCGGCGTTCACCCACACAATCTCGCCCGTGACCCGGGGGCGGTCTTCGTCCTCTGCGTAGACCGCCAGCGCAAAGGCCAGGCTTGAGCGGCCGATCCGGGTGGTCCGGACGCAGACCTCGATCGCGTCGTCGAAGCGGCTTGGCGCGTGAAAATCCGCCACGGCGCGCACCGTATGGAAATCGGCTCCGGTCTCCGCCACGTGATCGTTGACGTCGTAGGAGAGCCACCGGAAGTACTCGTAGATGGCCACGTCAAAATAGGTCAGGTAATTGCCATAGAAAACGATGCCCTGGGCATCGGTTTCGGCGTACCGGACACGAAATGGAAAACTGAAGGGGTAGTCGGATCGGGTCATAGTGGTTATCCTTATTACCGGTGGATGTTCGTGCACTTCCGGAAGAATGCAGCTTCGACCCTAACACCCCGGGATCGCCAATGCCATCTATTTCTGCCTTCCCCATCAGCAGGCGGGAAAATCTCTCAGATGAAATAGGGCAATCCCCCATGAAACCCGAAAGTGGGGCCGGTATCTTGACAAGGAGGGGCATATGAGCGTCACGACCCAACGAGCGTTTACACGCAATAAATACCAAGCGCCGATTCATTTCTCATATCCTGCAGCGGATCACCAGCATGAAGGCGAGATGGTCGACAGCAGCATCGGCGGCATGGGCTTTGTCACGTCTCTGGAACTGAGGCCGGGGGACGGCATTCTGATCCACATGGTCGACATGGCTCCGGACCCCTATTGGCCGGAGGCCCGCAGCGACTATTATGCGGAAGTCCGGTGGTGTCGACAGCAGGCCGGCGAACCAGCGTCGCTCTATCGGGTCGGGGTTCGTTTTCTGGTGGAGACCTGCCGGCTCTGCGACGAGACGATGTACCGCATCTCCCCCGAAGGCAGGCAGGTGTGCGACCAATGCCGGGATCGGTTCTGTTCCCTGAGTGACGGCACCATCACGGAATGTATTGAAAAATTTTTGATGGGAAACGTTCTATAGCCCCGATCGGGGCTCCGGAGCGTCATTGTCTCGACGGCCCGCCGCCGGGCGGCATCCCTTCCTGTGAAAGGTCCCCGGCGGCGGCCTGCAGATGCAATTCAGGCGCGTTTCCGCTCTTCGGGAATGCTGGCCTGGGGGGCATCCGTCGCTGCACCGGCGGTTTCCGTCTTCCGCGCGCCGACAATGCGGCGGGGGGCCGGCTTTTTCCCCTTGTCCGCCGTCTTCCGGCCGCCTTCCCGTTCCTTCAGCCACCCCGCGATTTTGGGGGCGAACTCCGCCTGGTATTTCGAGCTCACATAGATTCCGATATGGCCGGTGTTGAGGCAGAGATCCTCGGTGTCCTTGCTGCCCACCGCCCGCGTCAGGTGCTCGCATGCCTCGGGCGGCACCAGGTGGTCGTACTTCCCGTAGATGTTCAAGAGCGGCATGGTGATCTTCTTGAGGTCCACGCGCTGCCCGTCCAGCATCATTTTGCTCTGGATCAGCAGATTCTTCTTGTAGCAGTCCTCGATGAACTGCCGGAAGGTGGCCGCGGGAACGTCCGGGCTGTCGAAGATCCATTTCTCCATGCGTACGAAGTTTTCCACAAACGCCTTGTTGTCCATATTCTCGACAAAGCCGACGTATTTGTCGAGAATGAGGCGGGCCGGGTTGAGCAGCAGAAAGCCGAGGTTCATGAGGTCGCCGGGCATGTTGCCGTAGGCGTCGCCCATTTCGAGGGCCCGGGTCTTCTTCATCCAGATGTGGAGAAGGCCGGTGTCGGTGTCGAAGTTGGTGGGCGTCACCGTGGTGACGAGGTTCTGGATCTTTTCGGGGTGGAGGGCGGCGTACATCACGGAGAAGGCGCCGCCCATGCAGATCCCCATGAGGTTGATCTGATCCAGCCCGTGCCGATCGCGGATGACGTCGACGACATTGTCCATGTAGCCGTTGACGTGGTCGTCGATGGTGGTGTAGCGGTCCTTGCGGGTGGGGTATCCCCAGTCGATCATATAGACCTCGATCCCCTTGTCGAGGAAGGTCTGGACAACGCTCCGGCCCGGCTGGAGGTCGAGCATCGTCTCCCGGTTGATGAGGGCGTAGACCACCAGCAGGGGCAGCTTGTGGGTCACTTTCTCGGGCCGGTAGTGCTTCAGCTGCACCCGGTCCTCCTCGTAGACCACCTCGTAGGGTGTGGTGGCCAGGTCGGTCTCCAGCGGCCCCAGAAGCACCTCGGAGGCCTTGCGGACGCGGGTCTTGGCCTTTTCGGTGCTTTCCGTAAGATTCTTTAGTATAAGGTCGACTGCGATTTTCGGCTGACTCATATCTGTTTTCCTTTCCAGGGATTAGTCATTTTCTTCTTTGGCTGCCCGGCGTTTGATTTCCCTCGACAGCTCCCGCAGCTTTTTCTTCATGGCGTGAACGTCTTTGTAGAGTGCGTCCATCTCCTGGTTGGTGGGAACGGGCAGGGGTTGCAGCATGTCGCAGAGAACGTCGTCTTTTGCGGCTTTGTAGTCGGTGAAGGCAGCGATGGTGTTGTCCATGACCTGGGCGTATTCAGGGGATTGGAGTATCGTCATGTAGTGGCCTTCGAGGATCTTGATCCACATGTTGTAATAGGCCTTGGCGTCGTCATGGAGCTCGCCGGCCTCCGCCATCGCCTCCAGCTTCTCCTGCATGACGCCCGTGGTCTTCTCCAATGGTACGTAGAACATGTAGAGGAATTCGCCGAGGGTGGTCTGAAAGATCGTCTGGGCATCCATCAGGCGGGTGAGCTTTTCCTGGTGGAACCGGTTCAGGCCGAGCTGCGGTATCTGCAGAAATTTTCGTAATTCCTTTTCGTACAGTTCGCGGATCGATTTGAAGGTCTCCTGGTCGATGTCATCGAAGCTGTAGGCCTTGGTGTTTTGGCCAACCTTGGCAGCCCGTTCCATCCACTGCCGCTGCAGATCGAAATACCCTTCCCAGGATTGGCGGATCATTCCCGTCATGAGATCGGGGGCGGTGTCGAGGCCCTTGAATACGCCCTCGATGGTTTCGGGCTTGCCGAGATAGCCCGTCATGGCCTGAAACATTTTTGCGCCGGTCTCCCAGCTCTTTTGAAGCTTTTCCTGCTGCGACTTTCCGGGCATGCCGCAGTTCCGCGTCGCATCCGCCCCCTGGTTCGACAGATTCTCCCAAAGGTTCTTGACGGCGCTCATCCAGTCTGCGACGGCTGCTTGCGCGGTGGAAGGGCTGGCTTCGTTCTTCTCCATGTCTTGGCTCCATTGTGGGTGTTGTGTTGGGGTCGCTCCGCATTGGAGGCGCTTCTTGCCGCTCCGCTGCGGCGGATCTTTCCGAATGGAAATTGATGATACGCCCCAAAAGTTAGAATTTGATTATCTATTTGTAATTAATGTGTAAAATATTGAATTTGCTGTTGAGGCTTCAAAGAAGGTCTGCTAAGGTTGAAAACAATCATTCTGGAAGCACCGGCATCTGCCGTCGGCTGAATTTCGTCCGGATCTATACCACGTGCGCTGCTGCGATGGATATAGGGTCTTCTCATCATTTTGCATAGGAGATTCCCCCACACATCCCTCATATTCCGGCGATTAAGGCAAAGCGAGGCTCCGCCGGGCGCACAAGGCCGTGTTCGGAGAGACTTCCGGATGCCCGAAGGCGAGGCGATCTAATGGAAAAAGAGCTGCATCACTCGGAACCCTGGTTTCAGGCGCTGTTTGAGGCAGCACCGGAGGCCATGCTCGTGTTCGATGCCCGGAGCGGGCGCTTCGAATCGGTCAACCGGGCTGCCGTTTCGCTTTTTGGCATCGGCCGGAAAGCATTCCTGGGCATGACCGCAGCAGATGTTACGGTCGATGCCCCGGTGCGGGAGGCTGCGCGTCGAGGACCGACGGTCCGGGTATTCCGCACCCACGGGGGGGCGGTCTTCACGGGCGAGGTCAGCGAAGGCGGGTTCACCTCGGAGGGGCGGCGGAAGATCCTCTGGACCATACGGCATTCCCACGGGCCGGCGGACGGCGGCGAGGCGATGAGGGAGGGGGAGATTCGAGAATACCGGAGCCTTGTCGAAAACATCGCCATCGGTGTGACCCTCATCAGCACGGATATGCGTGTCCTGACCGCCAACAAGCAGATGAAGCGCTGGTACCCTGCCGTTGATTTTTCCAAACAGCCGATCTGCTACCACTGCTTCAACGATCCGCCGCGGGAAGATATCTGCACCTATTGTCCCGTGATCAAGACGCTGGGGGACGGACGCGTGCACGAGGCCGTCACCGAAACACCGTCGGGGGGGAGCATCCGCCATTTCCGTATCGTCGCTTCGCCGGTCAAGGGCAGGGACGGCAGCATCCGGGCCGCCATTGAAATGGTTGAGGACATTTCAGCCCACATGGCGGCGGAGCAGCAGATCCAGAACCTCTCCCAGCAGCTTCTTACCGCCCAGGAAAACGAACGGCTGATGATTTCCAACGAACTGCACGACAGCGTCGCTCAGGACCTCTCCACCATGAAGATCGCCCTGGCGCTGCTCGCAAACGATCCGTCGCCCCTTCAAGGCGACGCCCGAAAGAGCCTTGCCAGCCTTGCCGCCATTGTGAACCGGACCATCCTGACGGTGCGGAACCTCTCCTATGACCTGCGGCCCCCGGGGCTGAAGGAGATCGGGCTGACCGAGACCCTGCTCACGTACTGCGATGAATTCGAGGAAGATACCGGGATCCGGGTGAAGTTCCGGTCGGCGGGCCTGAAAAACAAGCAAATGGACCCGTTTCTCAATATCAACATCTACCGTCTCGTCCAGGAGGGGCTTAACAACATCCGGCGGCATGCCGACGCACGCCGGGCCGTGGTCCGGCTGATAGGGGCCTATCCCAATGTCATTCTCCGCATCGAGGACGATGGAAAAGGCTTTGATGTTGCGGCCCGAGAGCGTGCGGGGTTCAGCGAGAAACGGATGGGCATCAGCAGCATGCGCGAGCGGGTCAACCTGATGATGGGGCAGATGACGATCCAGTCCCGTCCCGGGGCGGGGACGCGCATCGTCATCCGGTTTCCCTTTCGGGCGGCGCCAGACGACCGGGTGCCTTGACTGGACGGCAGGAGCCGTCCCCCTTGCCAGGCCTTCCCGGCCGTTTCCGCCGGTGCTGCCGAAGCCTTTTTCATCGGCCTTGGGAGGGCTCCCGGGAGAAAATCCCATGGAAATGATGGCAACGCCCTATATACAATCGGCACTTCGGCGATTATAAATGACGGGACTGATGATGCAATTCCTTGTCCACGACAACCCGCCGGAGGGAAACCAGATGGGCGACAACAAAAAGCGTCCCCTCCCTGTGGATGCCTTCCCCGACATCCCTCACATGATCCGCAGCATTCAACGCATCAAAGGCTGTGCTGACTGCTTCGGTATGCCCACAGAGCGCTGCGATCCGGCATCTTGCTGCTGGTATGAGCTCTGTTTAAAGGCTTGTTCGCGGCCCGTACCGGAGGTGAGATTCCCGAAAAAGAATCGCTGAGCGGGGAGGCGTCGGTCAGGCTTTCCCGGACGTCGAGATCTCCACGACCGCCCTCGTCATCACTCCCCCGCCGGGGAGCGCAGATGTCCTGCGCACGACCCTGAGGCGGTCCTCCGCATACAATTGGATGCACTCGGGGTAGAGTGCCCACTCCTCCCGCAGGCCATTGGCCTTGACCACATCCAGAGAGTCCCCCGGCGCAATGGGGAATGCCCTCTGGCCGATGATCGGTCCCGAATCCTCGCCGTAGTCGATAAAATGGACGGTACAGCCGCCGACCTTGCAGCCATAGCGGAAGGTATCGCCGTACCCGTCCACCCCGGGAAATGCCGGCAGGATCGCCGGATGGATGTTCATGATCCGGGGGCGTTCGGGATCGGTGTTGACGCGGTCGATGAAATAGGGCGTCAGGGTTCTCATGAACCCCGCCAGGACCAGCAGATCAAAGCCCCTTTCTGCCATCGATTCCAGGAGTGCCGCTTCGGCCGCAGCCCGGGTGCTGAAGAAGCGCACCAGGGTTTCCCGTTCGGTATCCGGAGGAAAGAGGTGCTGTTTGGCCAGGATTTCCGCCAGATCGAAGTCGCCGGGCAATGCAGTCCCTTTGGGGTCGGTTCGGTACCCGCGGTGGATATCCGCGTAATCGACGGTGAAATGCGGAATGCGGTGCTTCTCGGCCCGTTCGAGGCCCCGGGCGCCGGGATTGTCCGATCCGACAAATACGATGTCGGCGTCAATCCGCCCGGCCTCGCAGGCGTCGATGATGGCCTGCAGGTTGGTGCCCCCGCCGGAAATGAGGGCGCCGACGCGGAGTTTTCTTTTCATGCCGATCTTCCTCCATTCGTTTAACGGTGTCGCCATAGCGACGATAACTGGAACAAAAATGCCACCTTTCAAAGAGGCGCTGAAGACGCAATGATGACGCATGACGGATGGGAAAGTGGCTGCCGCTGTCCGGCCCTTGTGGGGGCGCTGGATATTCGCTGACGGACCAGAGGTAGCAGAAGCCCCGGTCCGTGTCAATCCTGATGCGGGATTGCCGCCAGGGCCGCATGCATTGGTGTTGACAAGAAACAGCGCGGTAACTATAATTTCGGGAATTGTATAACCCCAAAGAAAGGACAACAGAATTATGGCTGAAGGTGTCATGGATATTGATGATAATGGTTTTGAGGC
>CAJXSB010000102.1 GCA_913060435.1 uncultured Desulfococcus sp. | reverse complement strand
GGGGTCGGCCACGTCAAAGGCAATGGTCTCTTCGGCCCCGATGCGGCGGCCGGTGGGCTGGCTGCGCCGCACCTCCACCAGCCGCCCCCCGGGGACCGCCATGCGGAAGCGCAGCAGGTTGTCGATGGCCGTTCCCCACAGCACGGCCCGCTTGCCGCCGGCGTTCTCGGCAATGTTGCCCCCGACGGTGCAGGCCCAGGCCGACGTCGGGTCCGTGGCGAAAACCCAACCGGCGTCGGCCGCCGCGGCCATGGCGGCTTCGGTGATGACGCCGGCGCCAAGGGAAATGGTCGACAGGGTCAGCGGCCCTCCATCCGGCCCGGCAAAGGTTTCCTCCTGGATCGCTCCGATCCGGTCGAGCTTTTCCGTGTTGATGACGACGCAGTCCGGGGCCGCCGGAACCGCGCCCCCCGTCAGGCCGGTGCCGCCGCCGCGGGGAATCAGCTTCAGGCCCAGATCCGCAACCGCCTCGAGAAGCAGGGGCACCTCCCACTCCTCCCGGGGCCGGACGACGGCGGTGGGGAGATGCAGCCGCCAGTTGGTGGCGTCGGTGGCATGGGCCATGAGCGTGAAGGGATCGAAATGGACGTTCTGCTCGCCGACCACGGCGCCGAGACGGCGGCGGATGCGTTGACGCCGGTGACGGACGGCGGACAGTTCGACCTCCAGCCCCCCAAGTGCCTCCCGGCATCGCTCCAGCACCAGGGCCAGATCGGACGAGCCGGCGCCCCGCTCGGTGATGAGCGACAGGTCCCGCCGGGCCGCTTCCAGGAAGCGACGCCGCCGTTCACGGTCGTCGAGCAGCTCCTGGTAGAGAAAGGGATTGCGGCGATGGATGAAGAGGTCGCCGGCAAACCGCATCAGCAGGCGCCAGGAGCGCCCCGTCCGCCGGGTGAAGACCAGGCGATCCAGGGGCGGCAGGACCCCCGGCCCCAGCAGCCACGCCAGGATGCGGCGGTCATCCGCCGAGGTGTAATTGTAAGGAATCTCTCTTTCGGTCATGGTTCCATTGAATCAATGTTGCTGCAGGCAGCGTCCGGATATATCCTTTCCGCACCAAGCCTTCAAAAATGACTCGCCTTTCGAGTTTCATAAGCCGGTGTTCTCCGGGTCCGGAGAACACCTCATATCGATCGCACGAACGAATCTCGAAAGTTGAGAAATAAAAAAAGGCCATGATCTGCAAGCAGCATGGCCATCAGACGTCCCGTCCTTATATCAGAGAACCGGGGCGAAGGCATTAAAGAATTATTTCCGTTCCTAATCGGATGCCGCGGGCGGCATGGATGCGGGGTTTGGGGCTGAACCCCGGCTATGGCTTCCGGGCGGCCTGGCGAATCGCTTCGGCAATCTCCCGGCTGAGCTGAGCCAGGGCCCGGCTCTGGGCCGCCACCAGTGCGGCATATCCGCCGCCGTCCACCGGTTCGCGAATGCTGGAGCGGTCGGCGGCGAGGAGGCTCTTGTCGCCGCCGTCGAATACGCTCCATCGGGTCACCAGCCAAGCATCGCGTCCCAGGGTGCCGTCATAGCGGACGATATCCACCACGACCTGGTAGTCGACGGCCAGGGACCGCCGCCACGGGTAGAGATAGACCTTGCGGGTCGGCAGCATGTGGCCGATGTTTTCAGCGAGCACACTGGTAACATTGTCCTTGAAAGCGCCGGCCCATTGATCGTATTCGGCACGGACCAGCTGGTGGTCATCCTTGCGGGTGACGATCCTGGGCTGGTCGAGGTAGTCGGCCAGGTGGATCGGCCCGATGCCGATGGCGGGGTTCTCGGCGCCACCGCCCTGCTCCGAGGCGACGTCCGCAGGCGTCAGCGCATAGAAGCGCGATGATGGACTTTGGCCAAAACAGCCGGCCAGCAGCAGGCAGGCCACAGCCACGATGATCGGTAGACAGCGAAAAACAGATCTTGCTCCCATGTAGTTATCCTCCGGCGCCTTCTTCGTTTCCTCAGCTTTCCACGAACGTTCAGCCGGCACTCTCCGTCCATCGGGTCAACGGGAACCGGGTTGAATCATTTCCGCTTGGATCCGCCCCGCCCCTGGATCAGGGCCTCGGGATGCTGCTCCAGATACTGGGAGAGCTGCCGGAACGCCCGGGCTGCGGCAGCCACCTCCTTGAGGGTTTCGGACAGTTCGACGATGAGCGGCGCATCCTCGGAGATGACGCCCCTGGCGGCGTTCATCGTCCGGTCCGCGCTGCCGCTGACCCCTCTGAAATGGGCATCGGCGTTGCGGGCAAGCTGCCGATAATCCCGGACGGCGCCGTTTATGTTCTCCGCCAGGGGCGCCACCTGGCGGTCGGCGTTGTTGACGAACCGGCGTACATCGCTCAGCGCCCCGTCAAGGTTGTCCGTTATCGGTTCGATTCTGTCGTCGAGCTTCACGGCCACATGCCGCAGCTCCGTCAGGGTCTCCTTCAGCTCCAGGATGGCAGCGGCGAGGTCTGGACTGTTGACCAGGCGATCGATCCCGCTCAGGGTCGATTCGAGGCCATCCTGGATGGCGTCGATATCCAGCCGTTGAAGGCTCTGGGAGATCCGTTCGGTGGCGGACGGGATGGTGGGGATCTCGATATACTCACGGTCCATGTCCCGCAGGTTGACCGGTGTGTCGGGATAAAAATCGCACTCGATCATCAGCTGTCCCGTAATCAGGCTCTGCATGGTGAGCACGGCCCTCAGCCCCATGTCGATGAGCCTGGGCACACTCTCTTCGGGATCCCTGCGGACGCCGTTGCCGTCGCCGCTCATCTCGAACCGGGCCGGCTCGATCTCGATGGTCACGGGGATCTGGGCCTTGATCTGTGTCGGGTGGGTGCGGATGACGATGCTGTGGACGGAACCGATCTGGACGCCCTGGAACAGAACCGGCGCGCCCACGCTGAGGCCTTTGACGGAACCGTCGAAGTAGAGGACGAACCGTTCGGTATCCCTGAAGAATTTCCCGGACCCGAAAACCACGAGGCTTGCGGCCAGAATGAACACCGCCGCCACCACGAAACCGCCGATCATCATCCTGTTCGCTTGTTTCGCCATGTCATCCTTCCTGTCGTCAAGAGGTTTCCCCCCGGGTCAAAAAGAGCCGGAGGGTGGGGTCCCGGGTTTCGGCGAGCAGCTGTTTCGGATCCCCCGTGGCCGTCATGGTCCGTTTGGCGGCATCCAGGAAGACCGAATTGTTTCCAATGGCAAAGATGCTGGCCAGCTCGTGGGTGACCACGACCATGGTGGTGCCGAGGCTCTCCCGCAGTTCCAGGATCAGGTCGTCCAGCCGGCGCGCGCTCACCGGGTCGAGGCCGGCCGAGGGCTCGTCAAAGAAGAGGACCTCGGGGTCGAGGGCCATGGCACGGGCGATGCCGGCCCGCTTCTGCATGCCGCCGCTGATTTCCGAGGGGTAGAACGACGCGAAGCCGGCCATCCCCACCAGGGCCAGTTTCAGCTCCACCACCTCCCGGATCCGCGCCGCACTCAGGTCCGTGTAGGTCTCGAGGGGCAGGGCGATGTTCTCGGCCAGGGTCATGGAGCTCCACAGGGCCCCGCTCTGGTACATCACGCCGCCGCGGCGGATGATCCCGTCGCGGGTCTCGGGGCCGGCGGCCCAGAAATCGACGTCGCCGTAGAGCACCCGGCCCCGGGCCGGGGCCTTGAGGCCGATGAGGATGGTCATCATGGTGCTCTTGCCGCAGCCGCTGCCCCCCATGATGATGAAGATATCCCCGTGACGGATCGTAAAGGTCAGGTCCCGCATGAGGACAAAGTCGCCATAGGCCATGGTCAGGTCCTCCACATGGATATGGGCTTGCTTTTCGTCCATGACCTCCTCCACGCCCACCCCTTGGTCGGCGGATGCACCCTTCGATTCAGATCCCAAGAATATTGCAGATGATGGTGATCAGGGCGGTGGAGACGATGATCCCGACGATGGCGGTGACCACCGCGGACGTGGCGGCATCCCCCACAGCCGAGGCGCTTCGGGCGCACTGCATGCCCCGCATGCACCCGGCAAGGGCCACGATGACCCCGAACACGGTGCCGGAGAAGAGGCCGATGCCGAGGTTCCAGAGATTGACCGCCCGGGCGGTCTCGTTGTAGTACTGGACAAGCCCGATATCGAGCATCCCCACCCCCACCACCATGCCCCCGAGGATCCCCATGACATTGGCATAGAGGCAGAGCAGCGGCATCATCAGGCCGAGGGCCAGCATCCGCGGCAGCACCAGGAACTCCATGGGGGATATGCCCAATGTCTTCAGGGCGTCGATCTCCTGGTTTACCTGCATGGTCCCCAGCTGGGCGGCAAAGGCGCCGCCGGTCCGACCGGCCATGACAATCCCGGTCATGATGGCGGCCATCAGGCGCACCATGGCGATGCCCACCAGGTCCGCCACATAGATCTGGGCCCCGAAAAGGGCCAGCTGGATGGCGCCGATAAAGGCCAGAATCAGCCCCACAAGAAAGCAGATCAGGGTGACGATGGGCAGGGCCTCGGCGCCGCAGGACGCCATGAGCAGGCCCAGGTCCGCCCGCCGGAACCGGGCCCTGCCGCGAATAAAGTTCATCAAGGCAACGACCGCATCGCCGATGAACGCCAGCAGCTCCCCTGCGGACCGGACAAAATCGGCGGATTCGTTGCCAACATGGACCAGAAACGACGCCTTCGGTGCCGTTTTCCGGGCATCCTTTTTTTCGGGCACCGCCGCGGCCAGGGCCAGGAGCCGCATCGCCCCCTGGGGCAGCCCGTTCTTTTCAAGATCAATCTTTCGATCGGCGCAGAGCCGCTCCAGCCCCACCAGGAAGGTCAGCAGCCCCGTGTCCCAATCGCCCACCTGGCTGGCGTCGAGCTCGGCGGAACGGACCTCGGGCGCCCTCTCGAACTCGCGCTGAACATCATCGGCCGAGGGGGGGGCCTCTCCCAGACGCCAGCTCCCGGAAAGAAGGATCTGCAGCCGATCGCTCGCAGCGCGCTGAACACGCAGTTCACCAGGGGGCGTCATGCTCCATTTCCTCCGTGTTAGTTGCTTTTGCCTTCCTGGTAGCCGCGCTGGTAGGCCGCCTCCTTGGACTTCTCATTCTTGTCGTGGAGGTACCCGGCGCCGGCCCCGGCGGCGGTCCCAATGGCGGCACCCCAGCCGGCGTTGCCGGACAAGGCGCCGACGGCCGTCCCTGCCGCGGCCCCCATCGCCGCGCCGCTCAAGGTTCGCTGCTCGGTGTCCGACATGCCGGCACACCCCAGAAACGCCAGGCAGGTGGCCAGGACAAGGGCTGTCACAAATCTTTTCATGGATCTCTCCTTTCACACGATTAAGTCACAGGGTTTCCCTGATTCGAATCCGCCGATGAACAACTCCCCATGGCCGTCTGTCCTATTCGGGGCAGGGCCACAATTCCGAAAGAAAGCGGAATTCCGTCTCCACCGGCACCTCTTCCCAGTACTCCGGGTGGTCCACGGCCCACTGGACAAACTGCTCCACGATGGTGTTCCGGGCCGGCCGCTCCTCAGGAGGACAGACAAAGGAGTTTATTGAGGAGACCGCATAGTAGTGGTATGCCCCAACGAGATACCCGTGGCAGAAGTGGATCGCCTTGGGGTAGAGCGGGTCGTCTACAGGTGCGGAGCAGAGGTCAACCAGGGCCTTGGTGGTGTTGACATCGAAGTCCTCGACGGTCAGGTCGCCCGCCAGGACCGGGTTGATCATCAATACTGCCAAAAGAAAAGCGCCAGCAATCCATTTCATGATACAGACCTCCTTGGTTGGGGTGGATAAACAACAATACTGCAGCGATAAACAACTGCAAAATATGTCATGCAGGCGGCCGCCCGCAACGGCGCGGGCTTACCGGGAAACGGGGCGCGCCGGGCGCGTAGCGGTTAGAGGAAATCCGTCAGGGCCAGACCGACGCCGATGGTATTGGCCGCGTCGTTGTAATCGAGAATGCTCTGGCCGTAGCCGTTGAAGTACTGAACATAGCCTTTCAGCTTTCGATAGAGTGGAAAGCTCCATCCCAGCTCGATGGCCCCTTTGTTGCCCGACGTCCGGAGGTTGTTCCGGAACATCATCGAGAAGGTGTTGCCCCGCCATTTGTAGGCCGCTCCAAGCTCGCCGTATCCAAGATAGCGCTCAATATCCGGGTTGTCATCATCCTCTTCGTCTTCTGGAATCCGGTACCAGGGCTTGATCGAAAACGCCAGGTCCCCCCGTTCAAATACGGCGTTGAGATAGAGCCGGTTCCAGCTCCGGGAGAGGGGCTCTGCCCGGCCGTTGGACTGGTGCCAGATGCCGGCCTGCAGCAGGCGGCACTTGATGCCCCAGAAGAGCTCCCAGTCGGTGTTGTACTGCAGCCAGGCCTCGGGCTCATGGTTGGTGTCCCGGAACGGGCTCGAAAAATCGCTGTTGTAGGCCTGCCAGTAGGAGAGGTTCGTATAGGCGATGTAGAGGTCCCAGTTGTCCTTGTAGATATTGTCAAAAAGCTTGTATTTGAGGCTGATCTGGAACTTGACCTCTGCCTTGTCGAGGTCGTCTTCGGTGATCTCTCCCTCATAAACATCCACATTGGGAGAGCTGTTGTATGCCAGCGGCAGCAGGTAGTTGGGGCGGTGCGGCGTCAGGGCAAACCGGTCCTCTGAAGCCGCCGCCTCCTCGGCCATCCTGGCATCGAGGGGCGTCTCCGCTCCTTTGGATGCTTCTGAAGGAGGCCGGTCCGTCTGGAGTTCTGTTTTCTGCAATGCATGGGCCGGGGTTGGATCCGGCGGCGTCAGATCTTTTTCATTTTGATCTTCGCCTTGCGCTTCGTCTTGATTTCCATGCGGGGCCTGATGCGCTGCAACACAGGCCTGGCAGCGCTCCCTCAGCTCTCCAATGGTTACGTTGGCATCCGCCGTGTGGATGGCCGATATCATGCAGGCATCCATGTCCGTGCAGTTTTTCCCGGAGGCAGCCGATGCCGGCAGGATACATACCGATAATATAATGCAAATGAGCCGTTTCACCAGAAATCTCCTCATTTTTTTGTTAGTTACCATCTTTTTGATATTTTCACAATTAACGAAACTTGTTTTATGAGATTTTTTTATCCTCTCCACTCTCGGGTTTCATCCGCCGGTGGTCCCCGGATCCGGAGACCACCTCTATCCATCGCATGAACGGAACTCGAAAGTGGAGATGAAAGCTGAATGATTCTTTCGCCGCAGCCGGTCCACCTGCGGAATGCGCATGGCGACCGCAAGAAAATGCTGGACACGCACAGGCCTGCAATGCGTAAATTGCGGCGTCACGCCCCCCTCCGCCCAGGGCGAAAAACGATCACGGCACGAAAGGATGATGGATGAGAGATCCCAGCAGGCTCCGGTTTTCCATCGACCGGGGCGGCACCTTTACGGACATCTATGCGGAGGTCCCGGGGGAGCCCGGCTACCGGGTGGTCAAGCTGCTCTCCGAAGACCCGCAGCACTATGAAGACGCACCGCGGGAGGGCATCCGTCGAATCCTGTCGGAGGCGGCGGGCCGGGAGCTCCCGGCCGGCGGGATAGACCCGAAACGGATCGAATGGATTCGCATGGGGACCACCGTGGCCACCAACGCCCTTCTGGAGCGCAAGGGGAGCCGGTGCGCCCTGGCGGTGACCCGGGGGTTCGGCGACGTCCTCCAGATCGGCAACCAGGACCGCCCACGGATCTTCGACCTCGAGATCCAAAAGCCGGCGCTGCTTTACGAAACCGTCGTCGAGATCGACGAGCGCATACGGATCCTCCGGCCCGGAGAAGCGGAAAACGCCGCCGGTCCGGCGGTCGCGGGCATCAACGGCGAACGGTTCGAGCTCCTCGAAGCGCCGGACCTCGACGCGATCCGGCCGCAGCTCCAGTCGGTCCTGGACCAGGGCATCCGGAGCCTGGCCGTGGCCTTCCTGCATGCCTGCGCATATCCGGAGCACGAGCGGATGCTCGGCGCGATGGCCCGGGAGATGGGGTTTTCCCAGGTCTCCCTGTCGAGCCGGGTAATGCCGATGGTCAAGCTGGTGCCCCGGGGGGACACGGCCATGGTCGACGCCTACCTGACCCCCCACATCCGGCAGTACCTCGACAGCTTCCGGCAGGGCTTCTCCGGCCGGCTGAGGGATACGGGTCTTCTCTTCATGCAGTCGGACGGGGGCCTGGCCCGGGCCGATGATTTCACCGGCAGCCGCGCCATCCTCTCCGGACCCGCCGGAGGCGTGGTCGGCTATGCCATGACCACCCGGCGGGGCGATTCTCCCAAGCCGGCCATCGGCTTCGACATGGGCGGCACCTCCACCGATGTCTCCCGGTTCGGGGGCGACTTCGAACTGGTGCACGAAACCGAAACCGCGGGGGTGCGCATCCAGGCGCCCCAGCTCCATATCCGGACCGTCGCCGCCGGCGGCGGATCGCGGCTCTTTTTCGAAGACGGCATGCTCCGGGTGGGTCCGGCGTCTGCAGGGGCCCATCCAGGGCCGGTCTGCTACCGCAAGGGCGGCCATCTGACGGTCACCGACGCCAACCTGGTCCTGGGCCGGCTGGTGCCGGAGCATTTCCCCAACATCTTCGGGCCGTCCAAGGACCAGCCCCTTGACGCTGGGGCGAGCCGTGCCGCCATGGCCGAGATGACCGAACGGATCAACGCGGCCTATGCCGGCACCGGCCGACCGCCCATGACCGTGGAGGCGGCGGCCATGGGGTTCATCGAGGTGGCCAACGAGACCATGGTGCGGCCCATCCGGGAGATATCGGTGATGCGGGGATATGACGTCAAGGAGCACATCCTGGCCGCCTTCGGCGGCGCCGGGCCCCAGCATGCCTGTGCCGTCGCCCGCAGCCTCGGCATCTCGGAGATATTCGTCCACCGCTTTTCCGGCATCCTCTCCGCCTACGGCATGGGGCTTGCCGACGTCGTGGTCGAGCGGCGGCGGCCGGCCGCAGCCGTCTACCGCCCGGATGCCCTGCCCGGTCTGCTTGAACGCCTGGCAGAAATCCGCACCGAAACCGAGGCGACGCTGGCCGACCAGGGGTTCGCCCCCGGCCGCATCGAGAGCACCCTCTTTTTGAACCTGCGCTACCAGGGCACGGACACCGCCGTAATGGTCCCCCGGCCCGAAGACGACGATTTCCTCGGGGCGCTGGAAGACCACTACCGCCGGGAGTTCGGTTTCATCCTCGAAGGCCGCAGCGTCCTGGTCGACGACCTGCGGGTGCGCTCCCGGGGCAAGAGCGCCGGGCTGCGCCCCATCCGGATCGACGCCGCAGACGCGCCCCCGGTGCCGGTGGACCGGCGGCCGGTCTACTTCGACGGCACCTTCCAGGAGACCGGCATCTTCATCCTGGGAGAGCTCAAGGCCGGCCAGGCCATCGCCGGTCCGGCCATCATCCTCCACGACACCTCCACCGTCGTGGTCGAGCCGGGCTGCCGCGCCGCCGTCACCGCCGCCGGCGACATCGCCATCCGCGTGGAAGAGGGAGCGCACCGGCGACGGGACACGGCGGTGGACCCGGTTCAGCTCTCCATCTTTGCCAACCTTTTCATGTCCATCGCCGAGCAGATGGGCCGGATGCTCCAGAAAACGGCCATCTCCACCAATATCAAGGAGCGGCTCGACTTTTCCTGCGCCCTGTTCGGACCCGGGGGCGAGCTGGTGGCCAACGCGCCCCACCTGCCGGTGCACCTGGGGGCCATGAGCGAAGCGGTCCAGGCCCAGATCCGCCTCCAGGGGGAATCCCTCTCCCCGGGGGATGTGCTGGTTTCCAACCACCCGGCCGCCGGCGGCAGCCACCTGCCGGACATCACCGTCATCACCCCGGTCTTCCGGGACGGCGGGATCCTCTTCTGGGTGGCCTCCCGGGGCCACCACGCCGACATCGGCGGCATCTCGCCGGGCTCCATGCCGCCGAAATCCAGAAGGCTCGAGGAGGAGGGCGCCGCCATCACATCGTTCAAGCTCGTGGCGGGCGGGCGGTTCCAGGAGGCGGGCATCACCGAACGGCTCATGGCCCCCGGCTGCCGCCCCCCGAGCCACGGGACCCGGGCGCTGGCCGACAACATCTCCGACCTCAAGGCCCAGGTGGCGGCGAACCAGAAGGGCATCGACCTCGTCCTGGAGATGGTCATAACCTATGGCCTCGAGGTGGTCCAGGCCTACATGAAGCACCTCCAGGATGCCGCTGAAGCGGCGGTCCGCACCGCGCTTCGGACCCTATCCGAGCGCCGGGGGCTGCCGGAAATCGGCACGGTGGCGGCCGAAGACTTCCTCGACGACGGCTCCCCGATCCGGCTCCGCCTGACCATCGACCGCGGCGACGGCGCTGCGGTCTTCGACTTCACCGGCACCGGGCCGGAGCTCTGGGGCAACCTCAACACGCCCCATGCCGTCACCCGGTCGGCCATCCTCTACTGTCTCCGGTGCCTCATCGACCGGGACCTGCCCCTCAACCACGGCTGTCTCCTGCCGATCACCATGCACATCCCGCCCGGTTCCCTCCTGGATCCGTCGCCCGAGGCCGCAGTGGTCGGGGGCAATGTCCTGACCAGCCAGCGGGTGACCGACGTGGTGCTGAAGGCCTTCGGGGTGGCGGCGGCCTCCCAGGGGTGCATGAACAACCTCACCTTCGGCGACAACACCTTCGGCTATTATGAAACCATCGGCGGCGGGGCCGGCGCCGGACCGACCTGGGACGGCCAGTCCGGGGTCCACACCCACATGACCAACACCCGCATCACCGACCCCGAGATCCTCGAGCGCCGCTACCCGGTCCTCCTGCGGGAATTCTCGATCCGCAAGGGCTCCGGCGGCGCAGGCCGGCATTGCGGCGGCGACGGGCTGATCCGGGAGATCGAGTTCCTGGCCCCCCTCGAGGCCGCCATCCTCTCCGAGCGCCGCGTCTTCGCACCCTACGGCCTTGCCGGCGGCGGGGATGGCGAACGGGGCCTCAACCTCTTCATCCGAAAAGGCGGCCGGGTGCTCAACCTGGGCGGCAAGAACGACATCCGTGCAGCACCCGGCGACCGCCTCCGGATCCTGACCCCGGGGGGCGGGGGATATGGGGCGCCGGAATGATGCCCCCGTCATGATGGCGCGCTGTCATCGCGCCCCTTGCGGCGGGGGTAGGCGTTCATGATCCGGGATTGCTGGGGTGGTGCTGCAGCGCCGAAGGGCTCCGGCGGGGCATGGAAAGAAATGAATGGGGGAATGCCGGCGTCAGCCGGCATCCAGGACGGCGCTCAGGAAGGCTTGGGTGCGCTCGTTCCGGGGATTGTCGAAAAGCTGCTCGGGAGGCCCCTGTTCGGCGATCCGGCCTTCGCAGAAGAAGCAGACCCGGTCGGCGATCTCCCGGGCGAACCCCATCTGGTGGGTCACCATCAGCATGGTCAGGTCATGCTTGTCGTTGAGCTTGCGGATGACGCTGGTCACCTCGCCGATGACCTCCGGGTCGAGGGCCGAGGTCACCTCGTCGAAGAGCATGATCTTGGGCCGCATGGCCAGGGCGCGGGCAATGGCGACCCGCTGCTGCTGGCCGCCGGAGAGGCGGGCGGGATACTGGTCGACCTTGTCCTCGAGGCCGACCATCTCCAGCAGGCCCATGGAACGGTGTTCGGCCTCGTCCTTTCGCATGCCCAGCACCTGGACCGGTCCCTCCATGCAGTTTTCGAGGGCGGTCATATGGGGGAAGAGGTTGAACTGCTGAAACACCATGCCGATGTTCTCGCGCATCCGGCGCAGATAGGATTTACTGGCCCGCACGAGGCCCCCGTTTTTCGGCATGTGCGTCAGCGGCGTGCCGTCGACGTAGATCACCCCGTCATCCACCAGCTCCAGGGCCATCAGCATCCGCAGCACCGTGGTTTTTCCCGACCCCGAGGGGCCGATGATGGCGACCATCTCGTTGGGGCGGACGTCCAGGTCGAGGGGGTCG
>CAJXSB010000101.1 GCA_913060435.1 uncultured Desulfococcus sp. | reverse complement strand
CGCTGCAGCCGTGGTGCGGACTGCAGCGCCGGCGGGGGATGTTGCGAGCGCACTCAACCGATTTTTAGCCCAGTACTGCCGCACCTATGAGCGGCGGGACCTGGATCGGTTCATGACCTTTTTTTCCGACAATGCCGTGGAAAACGCCACGCCTTTCCGCGAGCTGATCCCCAAATATCGGAAGAATTTCAAAAAGGTGGCAGGCATCAAATACGCCATCGACATGGAAACGTATGAGCTCGATCAGCGGGCCAGCGACATCCGGCTGGACGGGCGCTTCTCCCTGGCGTGGCAGGGCGCCAAAGACCGGGAGTGGCGGAAATATCACGGCGACATCCAGATGGCGCTGGTGGCGGAGAACAACTCCTTTTTGATTCAGCAGCTGAACTACCGGTTCGACCCGCATTGATGCGCGGGTCTTTTTCCTGTCACGTATCTATTTCCCGGCCCTTTCGGGCCTGCCCCGCCGATGCGCTTCCCCGCTGTCGCTATCTGTGGGGATCTCGGTAGTCCACGCCAAAAAACGGCAGGCCGATGCGGAGGCCGCCGCCATGGATCAGCTTGCCCCAGAAGCTGGCCCCGACATAGAGGATGTCATCCTCCGCCATATTCATGGTCTCCAGGGTGTGGCGGTCTTCCTCCACGTTGATGAGGATCTCTTTCATGCCTTCGTCGGTTTTCCGGACCAGGATCAGCTTTTCGGGGTTGGCGTAGGGCGCCAGACCGCCCGCGGCCAACAGCGCCTGCTTGATGGTCAAGGCGTGCTTGATGAAATACTGCCCGGGCTTCCGGACAGCGCCGTCCACGTAATAGGAGCCGGCCTCCGTGACGAAGATGGTGTCCCCCCCGTGGATCAGGACATTGAGGTTCTCGTTCCCCTGGTTGATCAATTGATCCAGGTCCACCAGGAGGCTCTGGTGCTCTTCCTCGGGCGACTCGCCGGGCCTCCGGACATAGACCGTGTATCCGGCCTGCTCGTTGAGGCCGCCGGCCAGTGCAATGGCGTCCAGAAGCCGCTGCTTCGAAGGATAGTCGTAGGTGCCGGGATTCTTCACCTGCCCTACAAGGGTGATCCGCTGGCTGTGGTGCTCCTGCAAAAAGATGGTCACGTGCGGATTCCGGATATAGGACTCCCGGTACATGTCTTCGATCTGGGCCTCCGCCTCGGAGGCGGTTTTGCCCTTGACGTAGACCTCGCCCAGCAGCGGCAGCGAAACCTCGCCCCGGGAGCTGACGCGGACAATGGCATCCAGTTTCTCGGCTTCCAGCACCTTGACTTCCAGAAGATCGCCGGGCCCCAGCAGGTAGTCGCTCGGGTCTGATGCAATACTGGCGGATGCGAAGAGCTGGTTGTTGAGCTTCTCGGTCCTCTCTGCGTTGGCGTAGGATACTGTTTCGGGGATATCCGGTGCCGCCGTGGTCTGTTGTTTCGCACAGCCCGCGAAGCCGATCATGAAAAGGCAGAACGCAGGGATCAGCGTAATGACCTTTGCGCGGATAGCTTTCATCTTACCTGTCCGTTTCCTGTCTGTTTCTATTATTTTACAATACAAAACGGCAGCGTCACAAAAGCAGCATATTGTGACCTGCCGTTTTTTTTTGGCCGAACCTCAATCTGTCGGGTGCTAGGGCGTAGACGGGCTGCCGTCGTCGTCGTCATCCGTATCGTTCACGAGAGCCGTAACGACACCGCCGCCGACCGTGACGCTTCCGGCAACGATAGCACCAATTTCCCCTTCCGAAAGGCCGCCGTTTTCCAGCATCGCTCCGCCGCCTTCTTCCTCTTCACCCATGTCCGCCTGACGGAAAAGGATCCGCTTGCCCGGCTTCAGGGTTGTCACGCCGCGGCTGGTTTTCAACGGCAGAAGGCCGCCGCTCAGGACGCCCATTTCACTGGCGCCGTCCGATGCCTTGACATACCCCTCCAGCATGCGGGTCTCGGCGGAGGCGTGCAGCACCACCTCATCCGCGGAAAAGGCGCCGTCAGGCGTCTGGAAGACCACCGTCCTCGGCAGCGTGGTCAGCCCGAAATAGACCGTCCCCTCCTGGACATTCAGGATCCGCTGGTTGTTCCGGGTGTCGACACTGAACTGGCTCTTGTCTTCCGCAACCAGCAGCATGTCGTCCAACCTGACGCCGCACTTGCCCTTGCAGGTCATGAGGGCGCCTTCCAGCAGCGGCATCTCCTTGGAATAGACCCCAATGGTTTTGCCGTCCTTGGATACGACGACCTTGCCTTCCGGCATTATTCGGGAGCCCTTTACCTCCGCAGCAACGGCGCCTGAACACACCATTACTGCGATCACCAAACCTAATAATAATCTGAAGCCACAGCTTCGCATGATCGGTTCTCCTTTAAATTTGATGCGTTATAATCTTATATATAAGGATTGTCTATTCCTTTTAATAAGGCTAGGGCAATGTGTCAACAAAAAAATGGCACCACAACAGGATTTCGGCGACAATTGACGACACAAATGCGAAACGGATTCCCACGCGGCGAAAAAATGTTTTGCGCCATCACCGGGTATCATTTATGTTGGGATTTATTCTACATGGGGTTTGTTAGAGGATTATTTGCGCTGTTCATTATAAAAGGCGGTCTGAACACCATGAACGCGACAGGTTCATCCAAAAAGATACTTGTGACGGGCGGCGGCGGCTTCCTGGGGTCGCATCTGTGCGAACGGCTTCTGGCAGAAGGCCATGATGTAATCTGCGTGGATAATTTTTACACCGGCTCCAAGGCCAACATCCTCCACCTGCTGACAAACCCCTATTTCGAGCTGATACGCCATGACGTCACCCTTCCTTTATATATCGAAGTCGACGAGATCTACAATCTCGCCTGCCCGGCATCGCCCATCCACTACCAGTCCAACCCGGTCAAAACCATTAAGACCAACGTCCACGGCGCCATCAACATGCTGGGGCTGGCCAAACGGATCAAGGCCAGGATCTTCCAGGCCTCCACCAGCGAAGTATACGGGGACCCGGCCGTCCACCCGCAGCCGGAGGGCTACTGGGGGCATGTCAACCCCATCGGCGCCCGCTCCTGCTACGACGAGGGAAAGCGCTGCGCCGAGACCCTCTTTTTCGACTACTACCGCCAGCACCGGCTCCGGATCAAGGTGGGGCGGATCTTCAACACCTACGGCCCCAAGATGCTCCCGGACGACGGGAGGGTCATCTCCAACTTCATCGTCCAGGCCCTCCGCGGCGAGCCCATCACCATCTACGGCGACGGCTCCCAGACGCGCTCCTTCTGCTACGTGGACGACATGATCGATGGCATCCTCCGTTTCATGGCCTCGCCGGACGACTTCACCGGCCCGGTCAACCTGGGCAATCCGGCCGAGTTCTCAATCCTGGAGCTGGCAAAAAAGATCATCGACCTCACCGGGTCGCGCTCCGAGATCGTCTTCCAGCCCATGCCGGAGGATGACCCGCGGCAGCGGCGGCCGGATATCGGGTTGGCACGGGAGCGGCTGGGATGGGAGCCTCGAGTATCGCTGGAGGACGGGCTTCGGAGGACGATTGGGTTTTTTGAGGGCCGAGGGATTAGGGCCCGGGAGAGTGGGGAACTCGGTTCGGGGCCGTAGGGGGATGACGGTGGTTAAGGTTTAAGTGGTTAGGTTTTAAGTGGTTAAGTGGTTAAGTTGTTAAGTGGTTAGGGGGGTAGATTTTTTAGGGTGAGGGCCTGGGGGAGTTTTTCGCTATTCTTCAACGATTGTGCGGAGTTCATCCAGGGTGTTGACCGTTTTTACGGCCTCTTTGATCGCTTTTAGGAGGTTGATGTCTTCGATTTGGGAGATGCTGGACAGCAACCGGTAGCCCTCGGCGCCGAATCGAAGATGGATCCCCATCTCTATGGTCTCCAAAAGGCCTTGTCGGATCCCTTGCTGCATTCCTTGCTGAATCCCCTGCTGGATCCCCTGCTGGATCCCCTGCTGGATCCCTTCTTGTTTAATTTTTTCGGCAAGTGTCATGATGACTTCCCCTTGTGTTGAAGATAAGTTCTCTTCCACCATACCCTCCAGGTCTGCCACCCCAATGTTGTCGGCGGTGTTCAAGATATATCGGAGGATAGTTTCAATGTATTGCAATCCGGTATGTTTTTCAAGCAGAGCCTTCATTAAGGAAATGATTTCAGGGAGCTTTTCTTCGTATCCAGGGGTAAACACATGACCAGATTTCCTTGAACAATTTATCATGAGGATTGGAAAGATGTGTCATGGGTTCAGTCTATCGGAAATGTTCATGTTGGGGAGCTATGGTTTTTGTTGTTCAGCTTGTTGGGATGGATATCTTAAAATACTTGGAAGGGAGAAGGGTTGTCAAGGGCCGAGGGTTGAGGGCTCAGGGGAGTGGGGGGCGGGCGGAGGTGTAGGGGATGTGTTAAGGGGTTAAGTATTAGGTGATTAAGTGGCTGCGGGAGGGCGAATTGGGTGGATTTGGGTTTGACAACTCTTGTGTGTATTCATAAATTGATACTAAAATGATATCATAATTAAGAAGCACAAGAGGGAGGGCTTATGAAGGCTGTAACCATCCGGGGCGTTGATGCCGAGGTTGCTGAAAAGCTGAAATCAACCGCTGCGAAACAAGGAAAAAGCGTCAATCAGCTGATCCTTGACATCATCAAGGAAGGCCTTGGGCTCAAAAAAGAAAAGAAGCATACCCGCGAATATGATGATCTGGACGATCTGTTCGGTCGTTGGAGCGATGAGGAATTTCAAGAGATCCAGGAAAAAATAAATCGAGAACGAACCATCGACCCGGAGCTCTGGTCATGAAAAAAGCGTTGATCGACACGAATATCTATTCATTGGCAATGAATGGGGATGCCGATGTTGTGAAAACGCTGAGGGAGTTAGAACGGATCGGTTTTTCCGCTATCAGTATCGGGGAGCTGCTTTCAGGTTTTAAAGGCGGCTCCCGTGAGTCCCAAAACAGGGAAGAGCTCAATTTTTTTCTTGATTCTCCAAGGGTCGCCGTTCACCCCGTTGATGAGGACACCGCCGATTTTTATGCCGCCGTTCTGAACAACTTGAAAGCGGCGGGCACCCCGATTCCGACAAATGACATCTGGATCGCAGCGGCTGCCTTTCAGCATGGCTATCCGATGTACTCAAGGGATAAGCATTTTCTTATGATCCCAGGGTTGGTGATGGTTTGAGAGGGCTGAGGTTTTCCAAGGCCGAGGGCCGAGAACTGAGGGCCCAGGGGAGTGGGGACGCGTTTCCGGGCTGTTGGGGGAAGGTGGTTAAGGGGTTAAGTGTTTAAGTTTTAAGTGATTAGGTGGTTGGGTTTAGGGCCCGCGGGGGGCCCTGGCTTTAGGAGGCTTTTAGTTTTTTTTGGATGTGTTTCATCAGGCCGCCGCTTTGGACGAGCTCCTGCATGAAGGGGGGGATGGGGCGGGTGGTGAAGCGTTCGCCGGTTTCCTGGAGGATGATTTCGCCGGTGTCGAAGTCGACCGACAGGGTTCCCCCGGTATTGAATTTTTCCGTGCTTTCGCATTCGAGGATGGGCAGGCCCATGTTGAAGGCGTTGCGATAGAAAATCCTGGCAAAGCTCTCGGCGATCACGCAGGAGACCCCCGCGGCCTTGATGGCGATGGGCGCATGCTCCCGCGACGACCCGCAGCCAAAGTTCTTGCCCCCGACAATAATGTCCCCCGCCTTCACCTTCTCGGCAAACCCAGGGTCCGCATCCTCCATACAGTGCCTGGCCAGCTCCCCAGGATCACTGGTATTCAGATATCGCGCCGGAATAATCAGGTCCGTATCAATATCATCACCGAATTTGTGGATTGTTCCGGTAGATTGCATGGTCTCTTCCTTCTTCTTTGAAAAGTTTTTGTTAAGGGGAGTGGGGCCGCGTTTCCGGGTTGTTGGGAGGAAGTGGTTAAGTTTTAGGTGATTAAGTGATTAAGTTTTGAAGAGATGGCATTCATTGGCTGTTTGTCGGGCCTTGGGCCCTCAAACTTAAAACCCTTAACCACTTAAAACCTAATCACCTAACCACTTTCTCCCCTCCAACTCCTCCCGCCGCCAAACGCCCCTTGGCCCTTGGCCCTCGGCCCTCAACCCTTTCCGACGATCTCCGATGGGCCCGAAATCTTCCCCGTGATGGCCGACGCCGCTGCGACAGCCGGATTCGCCAGATACACCTCGCTTCCCGGATGTCCCATTCGGCCGACGAAGTTGCGGTTGGTGGTGGCGATGGCGCGTTCGCCTTCGGCCAGGATGCCCATGTGGCCGCCGAGGCAGGGGCCGCAGGTGGGGGGGCTGATGACGGCGCCGGCGTTCATGAAGATCTCGAAGAGGCCCTCTTTCATGGCCTGGCGGTAGATGGTCGGGGTGGTCGGGATGATGATGAGCCGGACGCCCTTGGCCACCTTATTGCCGGCAAGAACGCTCGCGGCCGAACGCAGGTCTTCGATGCGGCCGTTGGTGCAGGAGCCGATCACCGACTGGTCGATCTGAACCTCCCCCACCTCGGAGATGCCGCGGGTGTTCTCGGGCAGGTGGGGAAAGGCCACCTGGGGCTCGATATTGTCGACATCGTAGGTGATCACTTTCGCGTATTCCGCGTCGGGGTCGCTGAGAAAGGGGGCGTAGGGCCGGACCGCACGGTCCTTGACATAGGCCTCCGTCAGTGCGTCCGGGGCGATGATGCCGTTTTTGCCGCCGGCCTCGATGGCCATGTTGGCCATGGTGAGCCTTCCTTCGACGCTGAGGGCCTCGATGACCGGGCCGGTGAACTCCATGGCCTGGTAAAGGGCGCCGTCCACGCCGATATCGCCGATGGTGTAGAGGATCAGATCCTTGCCCTCGACCCAGGGGTTGAGGGTGCCGGTGAACACGAATTTAATGGACTCGGGCACCTTGAGCCAGACCTCGCCCGTGATCATGGCTGCGGCCAGGTCGGTGCTCCCCACGCCCGTGGAGAAGGCCCCGATGCCGCCGTAGGTGCAGGTGTGGCTGTCCGCGCCGATGACCAGGTCGCCGGGCAGCACCAGCCCCTGCTCGGGCAGGAGGGAATGCTCGACCCCCATCTCGCCTGCATCGAAAAACCAGGTGAGCTCCTGTTCGTGGGCAAACTCCCGCACCATCTTGGCCTGCATGGCCGAGGCGATGTCCTTGTTGGGCACGAAATGGTCCGGGACCAGGATGACCCGGTCCCTGTCAAAGACCTTTTTCGCCCCGCTCTCCCGGAACTCCCTGATGGCGATGGGCGACGTAATGTCGTTTCCCAGCGCGACATCCACCCGGGCCATCACCAGATCCCCCGGCGCAACATTGTCCAGGCCCGCGTGCGAGGCGAGGATTTTTTCGGTTATTGTCATTGGCATGTTCGTTCTCCTTTTGTTAGGGCTGAGGACCGAGGGTCCTCAGCCCTCTCTTAGTCCTCCGTTTTCAGCACGGACAGGAATGCCGACTGCGGAATCTCCACCTGCCCCACCATCTTCATCCGCTTCTTCCCCTTCTTCTGCTTCTCCAGGAGCTTGCGCTTTCGGGAGATGTCGCCGCCGTAGCATTTGGCGGTGACGTCTTTGCGGAAGGGGGAGATGGTGGTGCGGGAGACGATCTTGGCGCCGATGGCGCCCTGGATCGCGATCTTGTACATCTGGCGGGGGATCTCCTCCTTCAGCTTTTCACAGGCCCTTCGGCCCCGGGCCACGGCCCGTTCGCTGTGAACCAGCTGGGAGAGGGCGTCGACCCGCTCGCCGTTGATGAGGATGTCGAGCTTGACCAGGTCGGTCTCCCGGAAGTCGATGATGTCGTAGTCGAAGGAGCCGTAGCCCTGGGTGACCGACTTGAGCTTGTCGTAGAAGTCGTAGATCACCTCGGCCAGGGGGATCTCGAAGATCATCTCGAGGCGGTCGCGGGTCAGGTACTGGTAGTTCCGGTTGATGCCCCGGCGGTCGAGGCAGAGCTTCATCACGGCGCCCATGTACCGGTCCGGCACGATGATGGCGGCGCGGATGTAGGGCTCCCGGGCGCTCTCGATGGTGGAGGGGTCCGGGTAGAGGGCCGGGTTGTCGATGACCAGGACCTCGCCGTCGTTGAGGGTGAGCTCGTACTGGACCGATGGGGCCGTGAGGATCAGGGAGAGGTCGTACTCCCGCTCGAGCCGCTCCTGGACCACCTCCAGGTGGAGCAGCCCCAGGAACCCGCACCGGAATCCGAAGCCCAGGGCCACGGAGGAGTCCTTCTCGTAGATGAGGGCCGAATCGTTGAGCTTCAGCTTCTCCAGGCCGGCGGCCAGGTCCTCGTAGTCGTCGGAGGCGACCGGGTAGATGGAGGAGAAGACCACGGGCTTGGACTCCCGGAACCCGGGCATGGGGGCGTCGCACCGGTTCTTTTTCAGGGTGATGGTGTCGCCGCAGCTGGTGTCGCTCACGGTCTTGATGCCGGCGATCATGTAGCCGACCTCCCCGGCGGCGAGCTCCTTCCGGGGCACCCGGACGATCTGGAAGATCCCCACCTCCTCCACCTTGTAGGTGGCGTTGTTCGACATGAACTGGATGGTGTCGCCGGCCTTGATCCGCCCGTCGAAGACCCGGAAATGGACGATGGTGCCGCGGAAGGGGTCGTAGTTGGAGTCGAAAATCAATGCGCGGAGGGGTGCGTCCGGGTCGCCCTCGGGGGGCGGCAGGTACTGGACCGCCGCCTCGAGGACCTCCTCGATGCCGATGCCCTCCTTGGCCGAGGTGAGGATGGCCCGCTCGGATTCGAGCCCCAGGTCCTCTTCGATCTGCTCCTTGACCCGCTCGACATCGGCCGAGGGCAGGTCGATCTTGTTGATGACCGGGATGACCTCGAGGTCGTGCTCCATGGCCAGGTAGAGGTTGGCCAGGGTCTGGGCCTCGGCCCCCTGGCTGGCGTCCACCAGCAGGAAGGCCCCCTCGCAGGAGGCGAGGGCGCGGGAGACCTCGTAGCTGAAATCGACGTGGCCCGGGGTGTCGATGAGGTTGAGAAAATAGGCGTTGCCGTCCTTGGCCTTGTAGGGAAGGCAGACGGTCTGGCTCTTGATGGTGATGCCCCGCTCCCGCTCGATGTCCATGCTGTCCAGGATCTGGTCCTTGAAATCTCGCTGGGAGATGATCTCGGTGCGCTCGATGAGCCGATCGGAAAGGGTCGATTTACCGTGATCTATGTGAGCGATAATACTGAAGTTTCGTATATTTTTCATTTAAGGCTGTAACTTTTTGTGTGAAAGTGTTATGTAACAAATTATAAGTCATCGCTCCTGAATCCGTTTGGAATCCAAACCGGCATCCCGATGCCCCAATGCCGCCGACCGGAGCCTGCAGACACCTGAATGAATGTATCTCACGCCAAAAAAAACGACCGATCCGCTGCACCTGGTGCAGCCCCGGCCGATGCCGGGATGAGATCCGTCAAAAAAAGGTCACGCCGGTGATTTGGATCTGGATGGCTGGATTCGGATGCCGGTTGACACTAAATTTGTTCCAGAATATAGTTAACGGCTTTGAAAATCAGGAAACTCTTCCTATCAACAGATAGATAGCCTGTCAAGCCTGATACGCATCGGACCGGATGCGCATGCAGCGCCACCCTTCAGGGCTACTGGAATAATGATGTCACAAAATCCGAATCGCAGCAGAATACTCATCGTGGATGACGACGATACCATCCGCTCGTTGATGAAAGAGTTCATGACGACGCTGGGCTACCATTGCTACACCGCCTCGGGCGGGCTCGAAGCCCTGGAGATCCTCGAGCTGCACCCCGTGGACGTGGTCATCACGGATATCATCATGCCCGGCATGGACGGCCTCGAGCTCACCCAGCAGATCAAGGAAAAATATGATTATGAGATCATCGTCATGACCGGCTTTGCCGGGGAGTATTCCTATGAGGAGGTCATCCAAAAGGGGGCCAGCGACTTCGTGTTCAAGCCGGTCCGCTACGAGGAGCTCCACCTCCGTCTCCAGCGGGTTCTCCGCGAGCGACAGATGCGCGAAAAGCTGGAGAGGCTGGCCATCACCGACGACCTGACCAAACTATACAACGCCCGGAACTTCTATATCCGGCTTTCCGCGGAGATCGACCGGGCGGTCCGCTATGAACACCCCCTCTCCCTGCTGCTGCTGGACATCGACTATTTCAAGGACTACAACGATACCTACGGCCACCTGGAGGGCAATACGGTGCTGGCCAGGCTGGGGGAGCTCATCCGGAACTGCCTTCGCCGGCTCGATTCCGCCTACCGGTACGGCGGGGAGGAGTTTACCGTCATCCTTCCGGAGACGGACGGCGCCAGCGCCCAGCATGTGGCACGGCGCCTGGCGAAGGTCATCAGCAGAGAGTCGTTTTCGCCGACCACCCAGGACGATGTGAAGATCACCGTCAGCATCGGCATCGCACAATATAGGGTCGGGGAAAATATGGAGACGTTCATCAAGCGCGCGGATATGGCCATGTACAGCTCCAAGGAGCAGGGCCGGAACCGCATTACCTTTCTGGACGCCAACTCCAATTAGGGGGCCGTGCTGCGGGGCGGCGCCCGACGCGCCCCCCGCCCCCTGGCAAAGGGCTGGCACCCGCCGGCACTATTAATAGGTATAGATCTCGTATTCGGTCTTCATGCCGAGGAGTTGGTCGATCTTCTCCTGGATCTCGATCCGCTCCTTGGAGAGCACCCACGTCCGCCACTGGTCCACCGACGCCCAGGTGCTGATCACCAGGCTCTCCCCGGGCCGGTCATAGCGCTTCAGCGTCTCGCCGGAGATGTACCCCTCGCGGTTCATGGTCAAGACCCGGAGCTCCCGTAGAAGGACCCCTAAAGCCGCCTCCTTGCCTTCGGGAACCTGCCGTTTGATCAGAATTTTCGCCGCCATCGCTGCCTCCTTTCCCGCCGTCGGGCGGTTCAAGATTCACATCCGGACTTCCTTCCGACCGCCGGGCCTCACCCTGGATTTCCACAGTGACGCCCGATCCGGCGAATATATATCATATTTTAAATCTCATTCATAGCAGAAAGAAGGCGCCCAGGCCGCTTGCGGTTTTCTGTTTGACATCGGCCGGCCCTCTGCTATAGTTTTCAGCGGCTTGGAGGCCGGCCGACCCGGCGGCGCCTCCCCGGGGCCGCCGGCAGACCAGGTGCACCCCGCACGACAACGACAACACAAGGAGCCGATCTTGTTGAGACGAATTTCCCCACATGCCGCCGCCGTTATCGGCGCGCTGACGATCTGCCTCGTGCTGATGACGGGCCAGACCCATGACACCCTGGCGGCGCCCCCCGCCAAAATCCTCATCCTGCCGTTCAACATCCACTCGGAACAGGACCTCTCATTCCTGAGAAAAGGCATCCAGGACATGCTCGGGACCCGGCTGACCAAACCGGGAAAGCTCCAGCCCATCAACAAGGAGACAGCCCTGAAGGCGGTTAAGGGCATGACGGCCATCGACGAAAAGACCGCACGCTCCCTCGGCGAGACGCTGGGGGCCGACTATGTCGTCTTCGGAAGCCTGACCGTCTTCGGCAAAAGCATCAGCACCGACGCCCGCCTCATGGATACGGCCCAGCAGAAGATCCTCCTGGCCTTCAACGAAGCGGGCAAGGAGAGCGGCGATGTCATCACCCACATCGATCAGTTTGCCGGCCAGGTCGACCAGACGCTCTTTGCCGGTGCCGGCGCCGCTCCGGCGGCCCCGGCGGCCGCCCCCATGACCCCGGAGGAGCAGAGCCGCCAGCACCCCGAATCCCTCTGGACCGGCAGGATCGACGCTGAAGACCAGCGCATGGCCTCCGGCGAAGCAACGGCGGGCAAGCTGGGCGACGCGTGGAAGAGCCGGAATTTCAAGCTGGCCATCCAGGGGCTCGACATCGGGGATGTGGACGGCGACGGCCAGAGCGAGGTCGTCTTCACGACCGACCACCAGGTCCATGTCTACCGGTATATGAACGAGCGGTTCATGAAGATCGCCGAGATCGACACCAACCGCAACACGCGACATCTCGGCGTCGATGTCGCCGACATCAACGACAACGGTGCGGCCGAGATCTTCGTCACGAACATCCACGACGAAAACCGGACCCTGATGTCCTATGTCCTGGAGTGGGACGGGAAGCAGTTTGCCCGGATCGTGCAGGACGCCC
>CAJXSB010000100.1 GCA_913060435.1 uncultured Desulfococcus sp. | reverse complement strand
TCTCTGCCCTCGCCGGGCGTCCATTCCATCCGCATGCCGCCCCGGCCCGACTGCCAATCGCTCTTGGAGGAATCCGCCCGGACCTCCGCATCATCCTGGAACAGGCCGCCGCGGTTGAAATATTTTGCATAGACCCGGTAGTCGACGTCTTTTCCGATGCTGCCGCCGTAGCGGGCCGTTCCGATGCCCTCTTCAGAACCGCCCAGCCCGGTCACCTGCCAGCCCTGGGTGTCGGCGGCACTGCGGGTGATGATGTTGATGACCCCGTTGACCGCGTTGACGCCCCACAGGGCCGCCCCGGGCCCCCGGATCACCTCGATCCGTTCGATGTCCTCGAGCACCGTGTCCTGGATGTCCCAGAAGACCCCCGAGGCCAGGTGGGAATAGATGCTCCGGCCGTCCATGAGGACCAGCAGCTTGTTGGCGAAAAGCTCGTTGAGATCCCGCATGTGGACGGCCCATTCGGTGGCGGATATGCGGGCGACTTCGACGCCGGGCGCCATGCGGAGGGCCTCCGGGATGCTCGTGACCCCCGAGCGCCGGATGTCGTCCTGGGTGATGACAAAAACGGCCGCCGGCACCTCGGCAAGGGTCTCCGGCATCTTGGATGCGGAGGTGATCTTGACGCTCTTCAGCTCCTCCAGGCTGAACTGGGTGAAATCAATATCGTCGCTCTCGCTCCCGCCCGGCGTCTCGGCCCGGGCACTCTGTCCGGGCCCCCCGGCGGCGGACATCACCAGGATAAGGCCGATCCATATGAGATGTATGATCAAACGGCGACGGAAAGATCCGAACGCCCGGTGGTGGCGCATATTTCCCTCTCAGCGAAAGCGGTTCTGGTTTATTGAAGAAATATATTATATCTTCCCAAAGGAGGCAAACACTAAACGTTTTTAAAGATAACAAATTGAAATTCAAAAGGAAAAATGGGCCGAGACCTCGGAAAGACCACCCGCTGGATCCACCGCAGCCCCCTGACCCGGAAAGGGGTGGAAATTGAATTGAAGTAACGGATATTCCGTGATAACAATACAGCATGCGACGCCTCGATGCGGGCCGAGGCGATGCAGCCCCGACAGGATCCGGACATGCCAGCCCGACGGCCGCTCAGGAAAAAACCGCCGCAGATGACAGAGATGAGCGCAGAACGAAAAGCCCAGCTGGGGCGCGCCCTGGACCAGGGAATTATCGACAAGGAGACCTATCAGGCCGCCGTCGCGGCGCTGGAGCGTCCGACGCCGCTCCACGACGAGGGCGAAATGCAGCGGAAAGAGATCGACGCCGCATGCATTGAAGCGCCTCTCTACCCTGAAGCATACCTCGGGCCCCCCATGAAAGACCCGGCGGCGGCCCTGGCCGTCTACCGGCGAGTGACCGCCGCCTCGGTCCGGCAGGTGCCGCTCCAGGGGGCGGAGGTCTGCGCCAAAGGCATTGGCGCCCTTGACCGGATCCGCCTCTCCCAGATCTATGTCGACCTCGACATCCACGCCTCCGGCAGCACGATGCGCCCGCCGGCAGTGGTGGCGGCAGGCTCCGGCGATGATGCGCCGGACGCCATCGACCGTCTCTTCTCGTCCGGAAAAGCGCCAACATCGGCAATGGCGGCGGTCGTCCAGGAGCCCCGCCTGGTCATCCTGGGCGATCCCGGTTCCGGCAAGTCCACCCTCCTGAACCATCTCTGCCTCTGCCTGTCGGCCCATGCCCTGGCTCCGGACGGCGGCTGGATGGCGCGACTCGGCTGCTGGCCCGGCGAGGAGTCGGAGGCCGTTCCCATTCTGCTGCCCCTCCGGGATTTTTCAGGATGGCTCCCGAAAAATCCCGGCCAGCCGCGGGTGAGACATTTGTGGTATTTCATCCTGAGCCGGCTCAAGGACCAGAACCTTCTCTTTGCCGCCAGAATCCTCGAGGCCGCCCTGGAAGACGGGCGTGCCGTCGTGCTGCTGGATGGACTGGACGAGACGCCGTCCCGGACCAAGCGCGCCTTCGTCCGTGACGCCGTGGCGGCCTTTGCCGATCGATATCCCAAAAGCAGGGTTGTCCTGACCTGCCGGGTGCTCTCCTACCAGGACCGGAACTGGCAGCTGCCCGGTTTTCCGACGGTGCGCCTGGCCCCCCTCGACGACAAAAAAATCGACGATTTCATCTCGGCCTGGTATGACGACCTTGTCCGCGTCGGCAATGTCCACTCCGCATCCGAGGGCGCCCGTCTGGCTGCGCGCCTCCAGACGGCCGTACGGCGGCCCGACCTGAAGCCGATGGCCCCCAATCCGCTTCTGCTCACGGTGATGGCCCTTGTCCATACCCACAAGGGCGAACTGCCGGAGGCCCGCGCCAAACTCTATGAAGAGGCGATGGACATCCTCCTCTGGCGCTGGGAGCAGACCAAAAACTACGGCGCCAGCGGCGCCATCAGCCTGCGCGGACTGCTCGCGGAGGCGGGACGCAAGGAGATGGACCTGAAGCGGGTCCTCTGGCACCTGGCCTTCGATGCCCACCTCAAGATCAGCGACACCGGAGAAAGCGCCGCCGCCGACATCGGAGAACTCACCCTCCAGAAGGCCCTGGCCGGGCTCCATCCCAGCAGAGACCTGGGATGGGTCGGGAAGATGCTGCAGACGATCAAATGCCGCACCGGCCTCTTGGTCGAGCGCGCCCCGGAGGTCTATACCTTCCCCCACCGAAGCTTCCAGGAATACATGGCCGGATCGCACCTGGCCGCCCAGGCCGGATTCTCGCCAACGGCAACGAGGCTCTCGGGGAAAGGCGATCTGTGGCGGTCGGTCATCCTGCTGGCCGTGGGCAAGCTCTTTCACGTCAACGGCCATATCGACCAGCCCCTGGCCCTGGTGGACGCGCTCTGCGCCAAAAACGGCGATGGCGGATCTCCGGATTGGCGGCGGGTCTGGCTTGCCGGCGAAATCCTGCAGGAGATCGGCCCCAACAGCGCTGCAGACAGCCCCATCGGCAGGGACATCGTTGAACGCGTCCGGAACCGGCTTGCCCGGTTGGTTCAGGGAAACCACCTGAAGCCCCTCGAGCGCGTGGCCGCCGGCAACACCCTGGCCGTCCTGGGGGATCCCCGCTTCCGCTCCAACTTCTGGGGCCTTCCCAAATCGGATGGATACGGCATTGAGAAGATCGGCTTCATCAAGATCGACGCAGGGCCTTTCCGGATGGGCAGCGACCCCGACCGGGACGAGCAGGCCATGGTCCGGGAACAGCCCTGCCACACCGTCGAACTGCCGACCTTTTTCATTTCCCGATACCCGGTCACCGTCGCCCAGTACCGCAGCTACATCGACGACGCCGGCATCGAGGTCCCGGAGGCCTGGCACCGCTACAACGTCCTGGACAACCATCCGGCAGTGCTCATCACCTGGCACGATGCGGTCGCCTACTGCCGGTGGCTCACCTATCGGCTGCGCCAGAATTTTTCACTGATCCGCGACAAGGGATGGCGCATCCGCCTGCCCTCCGAGGCGGAGTGGGAAAAGGCCGCCCGAGGCGCCGACGGCCGCATCTATCCATGGGGGAACCGGCCCGACAGCCGCCGGGCGAACTACTACGACACCAGGCTCGGCGCCACGAGTCCGGTGGGATCCTTTCCCGGCGGCGCCAGCCCCTCCGGAGCACTCGACATGGCCGGCAATGTCTGGGAGTGGACGCGAAGCCTGTGGGGAAGCGACTGGGAGACGCCGGCCTTCGGCTATCCCTACGATCCCCAAGATCCGACCCGGGAGGATGAATCCGCGGGAAGCGACGTCAAGCGCCTCCTCCGCGGCGGATCCTATCTTTTCAACCCGGAGATCATCCGCTGCGCCTACCGCTACCGGGTCGACCCGAACTACGCCAACTTCAACTGGGGGTTCCGCGTCGCCTGCGTGCCGTAAGCCGGAAAACCGGCGGCGGATGGACGACCGGCGCCCCCGTTCGCGTCGTTCCGGCCCGTCTCATCGATCCGGGCGGGGACGCGGAGAGGGGGGAGACAGATGAAGATCAGCAGTGTTCAAGAGATGCGGTTGATGGACCAGCAGGCCATCCAGCAGCATGGCATCCCCGAGGAGGTGCTGATGGAGAACGCCGGCCTGGCCGCCTATCGGGTGCTGTCCGAAACCACGGGCATCCCCGGCAGACGATTCCTGCTATTCTGCGGCGCCGGTAACAACGGCGGCGACGGCCTGGTAGTCGCCCGAAAGATCCACTCCGGCGGCGGTGATCCCCGGGTGATCCTCCTGTCGGACCCGGCCAGATACAAGGGCGCCGCAAAGACCAACTTCGATATCGTCTCACGCCTGGGCCTGCCGGTTCAGACATTCGGGGCCGAAAGCCTGACGAACGGAGACCTCCAGGGCTGCGACGCCATCGTCGACGCCATCTTCGGCACCGGCCTGGCCCGGCCGGTGGGAGGCCGCTACCGGGACGCCATCGAGCGCATCAACCAGAGCGGAAAACCGGTTCTGAGCCTCGACATCCCCTCGGGGGTGGCCGGGGACACGGGTCGGATCATGGGGATCGCCGTCCAGGCCAAAAACACTGTAACCTTCGGCCTTCCCAAGATCGGCAACCTGCTCTACCCCGGCTTCTCGCAGGGGGGGCGCCTTTTTGTAACCCATATCTCCTTTCCTCCGGGGCTCTACCGTGACGAACGGCTGAAGATCAGCCTCAACCCGTTGCCGGCGCTGCCGCGGCGGGATCCCGCCGGACACAAGGGCAGCTTCGGCAACGTATTGTTCATTGCCGGCGCCGCCGCCTATTTCGGCGCCCCGTATTTTTCCGCAGCCGCATTCCTCAAGGCGGGCGGCGGCTACGCCCGGCTGGCGGCCCCCCGTTCGATGGTCCCGGTCATCGCCCAGAAGGCGGGTGAGATCGTCTTCCACCCCCAGGCGGAGACCGAGGCGGGCAGCATTGCGCTCCAAAACGAATCCTCCCTCCGGTCCCTCGCCGAGACCGTCGACATGGTGGTGATGGGGCCGGGGCTCTCCCTCCACCCGGAGACCCGGGAGATGGTGCGCTCCCTCGCCACCGCCATCCCGGTCCCGCTCCTGGTGGACGGCGACGGCATCACGGCCGTGGCGGAGGACCCGGCGGTCATCCGCAAGCGAACGGCCCCCACCGTGCTCACCCCGCACATGGGCGAGATGGCGCGGCTGACCGGCCTGACCATCGACGAGATCGCTGCAAACCCCGTGGCGACCCTGCAGGGCACGACCGCAGACCTGGACGCCGTCGTCATCCTCAAAGGGGCCCATTCCCTCATCGGAACCCCCGACGGCAGGGTCCGGGTCAACATGAGCGGCAACGCCGGCATGGCCACCGCCGGCTCCGGCGACGTCCTCACCGGGGCCATCGCCGCCCTGGCCGGCCAGGGCATGACCGTCGGGGACGCGGCCGCCGGGGGCGTCTTCCTCCACGGCCTCTCCGGCGACCTGGCGGCCGACCGCATCGGCCAGGACGGCATGACGGCCCAGGACGTCCTTGACGCCCTCCCATCGGCCGTCAAGGCCGCCCGGGAGCAGGCGGCATGCCCCGGCGGCTCCGATGCGGGCCGGTACCGGCTCACGGTGGTCGACGCCTGAGTTTCATCAGGGCCGCAGGAAACCACCATGCAGAAACCAACCAATGGGAGGGGTCTGATGCAAAACAATTCCGATCTGACCGTCCTGGATATCGAAGGCCGTCGGATTCAACTCTTTTCCCTGTTTGCGGAGCGGCGCGTGGTGTTGGCATTTCTCCGGCATTTCGGCTGAATGTTCGCCAGGCAGCAGGTCGCTGCCCTGATGAAGATCAAGCCCCGGCTGGATTCCCTGTCCACCGGCCTGGTGGCCGTCGGCAGTGGATCACCCGACAGCGCCCGGAGCTTCGTGGCGGAATTTCAATTCAACGGTGAGATGTATGTCGATCCGACGCTTGCGGCCTACCGTGCCTTCAAGCTGAAACGGGGACTCTTCAAGACGCTGGGTCCAACAAGCTTTTTGAAGGGGGTCGGCGCCATGAAAAAGGGATTTCGACAGGGCAGCCCCGAAGGGGATCTATGGCAGCAGGGAGGCCTCTTTGTCATCGGCCCGGGGGAGCACATCACATTTGCACATCGCGACCGGTTCGCAGGGGACAACGCCGATCTCGAGCAAGTGCTCGAATCCCTGGAATCCTGAATCACTCTCCTGCCCCGCTGCGTCGAAATATAGACACTTGCGTCGAAATGTCGTGCATTGTTGGATCTCCCGTCATACGCCCCATGCCAAAGCAGCGCTGGGTCATGCCCTGCAGCTCGTCCATGTCACTTCCAAAATTCCATAGATGGGAGCCGAACCATGAGATCAAGAGACTCAAAAACCAGCTCGAAAAAGAAAACATCCTGCTGCGACAGGCGATAGAAAATGAAGAACAACCCAAAGCGATTATTGGTGAAAGTGGCGCCATCACGCACATCCTCGAACTGATCGGAAAGGTGGCGCCAACCGATTCAACCGTGCTTGTGACCGGAGAGACCGGAACCGGGAAGGAGCTGGTTGCCCGGGCGATCCACGATCAGAGCCGGCGTCGAAGCAGGAAGATGGTTACCGTCAACTGTGCCACGCTGCCGTCGTCACTGGTGGAAGCGGAGCTGTTCGGGCGGGAGAAAGGCGCCTACACCGGCGCCATGACCCGACAGAGCGGCAGATTCGAAATCGCCGACGGATCTACGATTTTTCTGGATGAAATCGGCGAGCTGCCGCTGGACCTCCAAGTGAAGCTGCTTCGCGTCCTTCAGGAAAATCAATTTGAACGGCTGGGCAGCGCTGAATCCATGGAAGTGGATGTCCGCGTCATCGCCGCTACCAACCGAAACCTCCATCTGGCTGTTGAAAACAATCAATTCCGGGAAGATCTCTACTACCGCCTGAATGTTTTTCCCATAAAGATCCCCCCCCTCCGGGAGCGCCTGGCCGACATCCTCCCTCTCGCGTGGCGGTTCATCCGGGAGCTTGCGCCCAAAATGGGCCGACGGATCGATACCATCACGGAGTCGAGCATCGAAGCCATGCAGGCCCATGACTGGCCCGGCAACGTTCGCGAACTCAAAAAACTCATCGAACTCGCGATGATCGTCCACACCGGAACGGCTCTGAATGTGGAGATTCCAGCGCATGCCGTCACCGCTGCCAGCAAGCATCTGAAGCTCCAGGAATATGAACGAAACTACATTCTCGACATACTGCACCGCACCGGGTGGAGAATCCGGGGCAACAGCGGTGCAGCGGAAATCCTGGGGCTGAAGCCGACAACGTTGTACTCCAGGATGAAAAAACTCAACATCAAGCGTCCGCAGTAAAGGCATTGGTTCCAGCGTCGATATATCGTTTTTTCCCCATTCTCCCGTATTTTCTCTCAACTATCCAGCAGCCATCTTAATAAATTATATCATATTATTTCAATATGTTTAGATTCCTCCCCAATGGTTGGCCCATGTTTTGCTGCAGGTGTTCCCTAAAGATTCGCATGGGTCCGAGTTGCCTAGCCATGATGCTGTTTACCGCAAGAATTACATCCGATCGATCGAACATTGAAGAAATTCTGGATATTTTTTCCAGCGTAAGAGGTCAGATCTCGGCGACATCCGGTTGTATGGGCATCCGCATCTGCCGGGAATATGCCGATGAGGTCATCATCGTCTACCAGGAAATGTGGCAAAGCAGAGAGCGGATTGTCAAGCATATCTGCTCACCATTGTTCCGGAGCATCATGGCTGCCATCGACATGTCCGTCAAACCGCCGGAGATCCGCTTCAGCACCATCGAAAAAGCGGAAGGCATGGAGCTGATCCGGGAAGTTCTCGACCCCCGCTCCCAAGAAAGAGCGTAAACATCGAGTATGAGGAGATAAGTGATGAAACACACTTCCATCCATGCCCCAAATGCATACTGCCAATGGGATCGTGGCAATCCGAGCAGAAGAACGCTCCATCGGCTGGCCTGGCTGCTCTGCATATGGGCTGCGCTGGCGGCATGCAAAGAAAAAACCGAAATCGTCGAGATGGTCCGGGCGATCAAGACGACCACCGTCAGCGAGCAGGCTGCCGAACAGGTCCTCAAATTTTCCGGTATTGTCGCGGCGGTCGATTCCTCGGACCTCAGCTTCGAGGTCGGCGGCCAGGTAGCGGATGTGTATGTCGACATCGGGGATACGGTGGAAAAAGGCCAGACGCTCGCCGTTCTCGACCCGGAACCGTATCAGCTCGATGTCGACGCAGCCAAGGCGGAGCTCATCAAGGCCCGGGACAACGTCACAAAATCCAGATCGCAGTATGAACGCCACAAACGGATTTTCGAGGAGGGTGCGGGGGCAAAGAGCTGGCTGGACGTGGTGGAATACAATTACAAGGCCGCCAGGAGCGCCGTCAGCTACCAGGTGGCGAAACTGGATCTTGCCCAGCGGAACCTGCGTAAAACAGAGCTGAATGCCCCCTACCACGGCACCATCGCCTGGCGGTCCGTCCAGCCCCAGGAGGAGGTGCGAGCCGGGCAGAAGATATTCGAAATCAATGCCAGCGGGGAAAAAGAGGTGCAGCTGGCGGTTCCCGAGACCAACATCGACCAGATAGGCATCGACACCCCGGCAAAGGTCACCTTTCCCACGATGCCGGGCCAATCCACGAACGGACGCGTCTCCTACATCGGCTCCGCTGCGGTTGAGGCCAACGCCTTCCCGGTGAAGGTGGCCCTGATCGATCCGAGTGAAAGGGTCAAACCCGGCATGACCGCCGAAGCAGGTCTTCTGGTCACACATGACGAAGAGCGACCGGGGTACCTGGTTCCGATCCAGGCGCTGCTGCCTGCCCCGGAGGCGAACCGCGGGTATGCCTTCGTCTTTGACCCCGACACCTCAACGGTAAAGAAAACGACGGTCAACTTCCATGGGACCGAGCATAAGATGGTCATCGTGGACGAGGGCCTCTCGGCCTGGGATATCATTGCCGTGGCCGGGGTCGGCTTCCTGGCAGATGGGATGGAGGTCAAGCTCCTGAAGGATTAGGGGGCGAGCCTGTGGTTTCCGCCGGAAGGTTTTGCCCCCCCCACGAGCGGAATTGGAGCCGATATCCAATCCAGCCTACTATAATGGGCGCCAGTCCATTGTCTTGAGCGTATTTCTCCTCAGCGGGGTGGATGCCGTCGAATTCGGGAAACGGCTGAAACAGGAAATTCAGAAAATTGAGCAGTCCCTGCCATTGGGCTACGTACTCGACTTCGCCACGTATCAGCCGGAGCTCATCAAAAAATCGGTGAGCGGCATGGTCATCAATGTCATCGAAAGCATGGGAATCGTCCTGTTCGTGGTCATGCTGCTTTTGGGCTTCAGAACCGGCTTTATCGTGGGCTCGTTCATTCCCCTGGTTCTGGGGTCGGTGATGATCATACTGCTCATGGCCTCGTGGTTCCTATCGATGTTCTCCTCCACGAGCATGTGCTACTGGTTCCTGAAGCCGTCTCCGGCCGGCGGCGGCGATCCGCAGCAGAAGAGCGACCCCTACCAGGGGAGATTCTATCGTATCTACCGCGGGATCCTCAAAGTCTCCCTGCAGCATCGGATCCTGGTGCTGGCCTTTACGGCCGGCGTGTTCGCTGTCGCTTTGTATGCGGCAACCTATATCCCCCAGGCGTTCTTTCCCAATGGGGACCGGAACCAGTATCTCATCTACCTCGATCTTCCCGCCGGAACACGCATCGAGGAGACCGACAGGACGGTGAGAAATCTGAGCGCCTGGCTGCAGGACAAAAAGGAAAACCCGGAAATCACCGACGCCATCGCCTATGTGGGAAACGGCGGACCCCGCTTTTTCCTTTCGCTGGCACCGCTGGACCCGGATCCCTTTGTCGCGTTCCTGATCGTCAACACCACGGACAGCGAAGTGGTGCCGGAGCTCGTCCAGCGCACGGGAGTGTACCTCATGGAAAATTTCCCCAACGTGCGCGGCAGGGTGAAATCCATGTGGCTCGGCGCCAGTGAAACCGGCCTGATGGAGATCCGGCTCAGCGGCCCGGACACCGGGGTGCTGATGGATCAGGCCCAGGCGCTGATGACCGCGCTCCGGGAGATCCCCGGCACCACGGATATCAAGCAGGACTGGAACAACCTGGTGTTCACGCTCAAGGCGGATGTCGACCAGACCCGCGCCCGGAGCGCCGGGGTGACGTCGGAGATGGTGGCCAACAGCCTCGATTTCTTCATCGACGGCACGACCACCACCTACTACCACCAGGGCGACGTTCAAATCCCCATCGTCGGCCGAGGCGTCGAGGCCGAAAGGCAGTCCCCCGACAGCCTGCGCACGCCCGCCATCTATTCATCATCCGGAGACCCGGTGCCCCTCACCCAGGTTGCCGACGTGTACGCCACCGGTGAACTGAACCGCATCGTGCGCTACAATCAGGAACGGACCATCACCGTCAGCGCCAAAAACCAGGCGCTGAAAACATCCGAGCTGTTCGCCGCCCTCACGCCCGCCCTGGAGCGGATGGAATTTCCGGAAAATCATCACTGGGAGGTCGGGGGGGAGCTGGAAGACTCGGCCAAGGCCCAGAAAAACCTGGTGAAATGGATGCTGCCGTGCTTTGGCGGGATCGTGTTTCTGCTGGTATGGCAGTTCAACTCCATCCGTCGGGCCGCCATCATCATCCTGACCATGCCGCTGGTCATTGTCGGCGCCGTGGGCTGGTGGCATGTATTCGACGACCCTGTACTGAACCGCCTGATCGAAAAAGCCTATCATCAGAATCTCTCTTTGCAGGTCGCCGGGATCCGGATTTACGAGGCTCGCGCGTAGCTGGGCATCGCCGTTGGCAATCTCTACCCCCAGGAGCAATCGGCTTTCGGCGATTTCACCAACAACCGGCTGCCTGAAAACGATGATATCGCCGTCTTCGATACCCGATTCAATGAACTGAGCCTCGGATTTGACGCTGCCTGGGAGCTGGATATATGGGGGCGATACCGGCGTTCGGTGCAGTCGGGCATGGCCAATCTCGGGGCCGCCGTCGCCAGCTATGACAATGTCATCGTATCGCTGACGGCCGAGGTCGCCCGCGTCTACATCGTGATCCGTACGCTGGAGAAGCGGCTGGCGGTGGCGGAAGAGAATGTGGCGCTTCAGGCAAGATCGCTGAAGATTGCAGAATCCCGGGCTTCGGGGGGCGTCGTCTCCGAACTGGATGTCACCCAGGCCAAATCCTTGTTGAGAGATACCCAATCCACGGTTCCCCGGCTGAAATCGAGCCTGCGCCAGGCCGGAAACGCGCTGGCCATCCTGCTGGGCGTGCTGCCGGGGATGCTGGAAGAAGAGCTGCAATCGCCGGGCGAGATTCCCGTCGCTGCGGAACCGATCATCATCGACATCCCGAATAACCTTCTCCGGCGCCGGCCGGATATCCGGCTCTCTGAGCTCCAGGTCGCCTCCCAGAGCCCCCAGATCGGAATCGCCAAAGCCGGACCTCTACCCCCATTTTTTCCTGTTCGGCACCATCGGATGGCGTTCATCAGACGCAACATCGGTTTCCGGCCAGAACGATCTGGGTGACATCTTCAACAGCAAAAGCCTGTTCTGGCGTGCCGGACCCGGCTTCAAGTGGGACTTTTCTGTTCACTCAAATGGATCGCCTCACCGATGTCAGCGGCCAGGTCGTCACCAGCCTTGTGGCCACATACAAGGCACTGGGCGGTGGCTGGGAAATCCGGGAGAGCAAACCGATACTCTCGGCAGATAACAGACACGACATGATGGAGCGAACCAATTGGGGCGGCTTGCTGGACACCGAAGAGCTCGACCTGCCGGTTGAAGGCGAGGATCGGGGAGAGTGGCGATGGCCGGACTGGTAGCATCAATCATGACGGAATTCGGTTGAAAAGCAGCCATTCGAATCCACCGTCAAGCCGGACATCTTGGACAAACGGCGGCGGCCTGTCGGCCTGCGATCCGGCCGAACACCATGCATTCCGTCAGCGCGCAGCTGCCCAGTCGGCTTGCACCGTGAATGCCGCCGCATACCTCGCCGGCGGCAAATAGTCGGGGAATCGGCTGCCCGTGAAGATGGATGACCTGCGCCCTCGAATCGATGCCAACGCCCCCCGAGGTGTAATGAACCTTGGGCCAGAGGCGTACGGCATAGAAGGGGGGCTGGACCAGCGCTT
>CAJXSB010000099.1 GCA_913060435.1 uncultured Desulfococcus sp. | reverse complement strand
ACAGGATGCCTCCGGCCGCGGCGATCACGGCGCTCGCCAGGAAAAGGGGGAACGGGCCCAGGGCGTCATAGAACCAGCCGCTCAGGAAAAAGCCCACCATCATGCCGAGCCCGTAGGTCACGGCGTTGTTCACCGCCTGTCCCAGGGTCTTGGCCCCGTCGGGGGTCAGACGATCGACGTACAGGAGCCCCGCGATGTGAAAAGCGGCATAGGTCATGGCGTGGAGGAGCTGCGACGCCAGAATCAGACCGGGCGACCGCGCCTGGTAGAGGACGGCCCAGCGGCAGGCGGCGACGGCGAGGGAAAACAGCAGAACGTTTTCCAGGGTGAACCGCCGGAAGATGCGGTCGGACTGCAGCATCACGAGGATTTCCGCCCCGGAGGCCAGGGCCCAGGCCGCGCCGATAAAGGTTTTCCCATACCCCAGCCCCTCGAGATGGATGGAAAAAAAGCCGTAATAGGCGCCGTGGCTGACCAGCATCAAAAAGGCGCTGCCCAGAAAGACCAGCATGCCGCGCCGGCGGAGAAAGGCGGTGTCGACGCCCATGCCGAGGCTGCTCGACCGCGCACTCCGGGGGACCATGAGCGAAAATATTGCCTGGAGGAATCCGCCGCCAAGGATCAGAAGGAGGATGATGTCGACCGAGGCCGCATCGATCAGCTTCCCGAGCAGGACCACCACAGCAATGAAGGCCGACGTTCCCCATGCCCGGACCCGGCCGTACCGCTTCTTCTCCCCGCCGAGGAGATCCATCGTGAATGCCTCCATGAAAGAGATGATGGGGGAGAAGAAGACCCCGTAGAACAGCGTAATCCAGAACATCGACCGGAAGTCGTCCCGGACGATGTAGAGGGACCATATCGCCACCGAGATGAAATTGCAGAGGATATAGATCGGCCGCCGGGCCTGCCAGCGGTCCGCCACCATGCCCCATGCAACCGGGAAGATGATCATCAAAAGGGAGCGGAGTGCCGACAGGATGCCGATCTCCACGCCGCTGAACCCCAGGTGGAAGCAGTAGAGGTTGAAATAGGGCAGAAACATGCCCAGCACGCCGAAATAGAGAAAATACTGACCGGACATCACCCGCCGGGCCGCGGCATCGTGTCGTTCCATGGCCGGTCTCATACGGCAAATGCCGCCAAAATACAATCGATTCTTTTGGTGTGCGGGGGAGGCGGCACGCCTGGGATTCTTGCGGCAATTTGCTTTACATGCCTTTGTTATGATGTTATTTTCGTATTTTCCGCACCAAACACATCAAGAGGCTACGAGCATCTTATACGGGGGATTGACAATGGACTATATTAAAATTCGCTTTGGCAATGACCTGGATCAGCTGAGTTCAGAGTTCAAGAAAAGCATCGAAGAGATGTTTCGATCCATGAGTCCGCGCTTCAACTGTACGGAGTGTTCCTGGACACCGCCCATGGACATCTACGAGACGCCAGGGGAAATCGTCGTTCTTGCCGAAATCGCAGGGGTCAAAAAAGAGGATCTGGACATCGAAATCAACTCCAAAGCCGTAAAGATCTCCGGAAAAAGACAGGATATGGCCCGGGTCAAAAATGCGACCTATCGACTGGCGGAGATCCAGTGCGGCAGGTTCGAGCGCATCCTTTTTCTTCCGGTGCCTATCAACACCGAAAAGGTTACGGCCGCCTACCAGGACGGCATGCTCCACATCAAGCTGGCCAAACAGCCGCCTGAGAAACCCCATAAAATCGACATATCCGATGAGTGAGCCCATCCCCGGACAGAATCCGACGGCCGGCGCCGGGAATGCGCCCGACGCCCGCGTCACTCTGAGCCCATAAACAGCGTTTCGGAGGTCATCCATGATACAGCAAGCGCAGCAGCAGAAGAACTTCGACCCTGATAACCTGCCGGAAAAGTTATCTATACTTCCACTTTTTGATGCAGCCCTCTTCCCCAAAATGGTCCTGCCCCTGGTGGTCATGCAGGGAGAATCCGTACAGCTCGTGGACGAGGCCATGGCCAAAGACCGGATTATCGGGCTGGTGGTCGCCAAGAATCCCATCAAAGAGGATTCTGATCCGCGCAAGGAACTGGAAGAGATCGGCACCAGCGCCCTCATCCTCAAAATGGCCAAGACCGAAGACAACAAGGCCCAGCTCCTGGTGCAGGGCCTGAGCCGATTCCAGGTCAACGATTACATCGACGGCAAGCCTTACCTGGAGGCCGCCATTACACATATCAGCGAAGCGGAGAAGAAAGACAGAGAGGTCGAGGCGCTCATGTCGAACGCCCTCGACATCTTCAGCAAGATCGTCCAGCTTTCCCCCGGACTCCCGCCGGAGCTGATCAACATGGCAAAATCGATCCAGGAGGCCGGCGTCCTGGCCGACATGGTCGCATCCACCATCAACGCCACCCTTGATGAAAAACAGAAAATCCTCGAAACCCTGGACGTCAAGAAGCGCCTGAAAGAAGTAACCCGCCTCGTCAACTACCAGCTCGACATCCTCGAACTGGGCAACAAGATCCAGTCCCAGGTCAAGGGAGACATGGACAAGCGGCAGCGGGAATACTATCTGCGGGAGCAGCTCAAAGCGATCCGCGAGGAGCTGGGGGAAACCGACGAGACGACCGTCGAAGTCGAGGACTACCGCGCCAGGATCGAAGCCAAGAATCTCCCGGATGAAGCCAAGAAGGAGGCGGATCGGGAGTTGAACCGGCTCTCCCGGATGCACCCCTCTTCATCGGAATACACCGTCGCATCCACCTATCTCGACTGGATCACCTCCCTGCCCTGGCATGACAGCACCGAGGACAGCCTCGACATCGTGGCGGCCAAAAAGATTCTGGATGAAGACCATTACGGCCTCAAAAAGGTCAAAAAGCGCATCATCGAATACCTGGCCGTCCGAAAGCTCAACCCCGAATCCAAAAGCCCCATCCTCTGCTTCGTGGGCCCCCCGGGCACCGGAAAGACGTCCCTCGGCCACTCCATCGCCCGGGCCATCGGCCGGAAGTTCATCCGCATTTCCCTGGGCGGCGTCCGGGACGAAGCGGAAATCCGGGGCCACCGGCGCACCTATGTCGGCGCCCTGCCCGGGCGGATCATCCAGGGAATCCGCCGGGCCGAATCCAACAACCCCATCTTCATGCTCGACGAAATCGACAAGGTGGGCAGCGATTTCCGGGGGGATCCCTCCTCCGCCCTGCTGGAGGTACTCGACCCCGAGCAGAACTTTTCGTTTTCCGACCACTATCTGGATGTCCCCTTCGACCTCTCCCGGGTCATGTTCATCACCACCGCCAACGTGCTCGACACCATTCCGCCCCCCCTCCGGGACCGGATGGAGGTCCTGCAGCTGGTGGGCTACACCGAGGACGAAAAGATCAAGATCGCCAAACGGTACCTGATCCCCCGCCAGCGAAAGGCTCATGGCCTCTCTGCGGAACAGCTCAGCATCACCGCCGGGGCCCTCAAGACCGTCATCAACGGCTACACGCGAGAGGCGGGGCTCCGAAACCTGGAGCGCGAGATCGCCTCGCTCTGCCGGGGCGTCGCCGCAAAGATCGCCATGGAAGAGGCCGATACCGTCTCCATCAAGATCGGTGACGTCGCGGAATACCTCGGCCCGATCCGGTTCACCTCGGAGAACAAGTCGCGCCTGCAGACGCCGGGCGTTGTCATGGGCATGGCGTGGACGCCGTTCGGCGGCGATCTGCTTTTTATCGAGGCGACGGCCATGCCGGGCAAGAAGGGCCTGATCCTGACCGGACAGCTCGGGGATGTCATGAAGGAGTCCGCCACCGCCGCCCTGAGCTTCATCCGGGCCAACACCAAGAAGCTCAAGATCCCCGAGGCCTTTTTCGACGAACACGACATTCACATCCACATACCGGCCGGCGCCATCCCCAAGGACGGGCCCTCGGCCGGCGTCACGATGCTGACCGCCCTGACGTCGCTCATCACCAACACCCCCATCCAGAAGGATCTCTCCATGACCGGAGAGATCACCCTGCGGGGGCAGGTCCTGCCGGTCGGCGGCATCAAGGAGAAGGTTCTGGCCGCCCACCGGGCCAAAATCAAGACCATCATTATCCCCAAGGAAAACGAAAAAGACCTGGAGGACATCCCCCAGAAGGTCCGGGATGAAATCGAGTTTCATTTTGTGGATAAGATGCAGCAGGTTCTCAAGATTGCGCTGGACAAGCCCTGAGCATATGGAGGCGGCGTGAATCGAACACCGGTTAGGCGACAGGCAGCGGCCCTCTGCTGCATCCTCGCCCTCTGCCTCGCCGGGGCCCTGACGGGATGCAGCACCCCGGGAAGGTCCCCGGGAGTGGAAGCGGAGGGCAGCAGCGGCGCGGATACCGCCCGGCGGAAACTCCCCCCGACACAGCGGCCTTACAGGATCAAGGGCATCTGGTATCATCCACTGCCCGACGCCCGTGGATATCGCCAAAGCGGCATCGCATCCTGGTACGGCAAGCCGTTTCACGGGCGGAAGACTTCCTGCGGCGACACCTACAACATGTACGGAATCTCCGCCGCCCACAAAACCCTGCCAATGGGCACCCACGTGGTGGTGCGGAACCTCGAAAACGGACGTTCGATCCGGCTCGCCATCAACGATCGGGGACCTTTCGTGGCAGGCCGGATCATCGACCTCTCCTACGGGGCGGCCAAACGCCTTGACATGGTGGGGCGGGGGACCGCAAGGGTCGAGGTGGTCGCCATCGGCACCAGCACATCCCGCAGCGAAACAAAAGCGATGGCCGCAACACCGGCGAATTCGGACCAGGGCCGTTTTACCATACAGGTGGGCGCCTTCGGAGATCAGAAGAACGCCCGGAAGCTGGCCGAGGCCCTGCGGAAGACCTACAAGGACGCCCAGGTCCTCCCGCCGCACCCGCCCGGAGGCGCCAGGCCGCTCTACCGGGTGGTCGTGGGAGAGTGCACCTCCCTGCGGACCGCTCAATCCTATGAGAATGCGCTCCGGTCCGGGGGGTTTCCCGATGCCTTTACCATCGCCCAGTAGGCAGGGCTCCATGGGGGCGCAACGACTCCGGGTGGCGTTTCTGGATCGGGACGGGGTCATCAACCACGACTCCCCCGACTACATCAAGCACTGGTCCGAAGTCCGGTTTATCCCGGGAAGCCTTTCAGCCGTCAAGGCGCTCAACGACGCCGGGTTTGCGGTCATGGTCATCACAAACCAGTCGGCGGTCCACCGCCGCCTGATCACCATGGCGGAGCTGGCCCGGATTCACCGGAAGATGCAGGCCGCCGCCCGCCGCGAAGGCGGCTGCATCACGGCGTTTTTCTTCTGCCCCCACCTCCCGGACGAGGGGTGCACATGCCGCAAGCCGCTCCCGGGACTGATCCGGCGCGCCCAGGAAGTCTACCCCATCGAGATCGAAGGGAGCGTCATGGTCGGTGACAGCGCCAAAGACATTGCCTGCGGCAAAGCCGCCGGATGCGGCGCTACGATTCTGGTTCGGACGGGCAATGGTGCGACGGCCGAAACCGTCCTGGCCCGGGAGGGAATCCGCCCCGACAAGGTTTCAGAAAACCTGGCCGACGCCGCGGTGTGGATCGCCTCCCGGAAGGCGGCCCTTCGCCCTAAAAAAGGCCCGAAAAAAGATTGACAAAAGAAAAAGATTGCTTTAGATTACCCTTCTTGAGCGGGCATAGCTCAGCTGGTAGAGTACAAGCTTCCCAAGCTTGGTGTCGCGAGTTCGAATCTCGTTGCCCGCTCCAATTTTTTGTCCGCCTTTAGATTGGTTAAAGGTAGACCAAGATTAGGATAGCAGGCAGTGATGCGGCATCTTTTCTTACGTCTGTCGATGCGTATGTTTACTCAAGACCGATGAGCAATCGATAACATCCACTGAGAGCAGTAGGGTCTATAACCAATTAAACGGGCGGAAGCCCGTTTTTTTATTGTCAGCAGCGGATACAACACCGCCGGCGGCGTGGCATTGACGTTTACGGGCCTGCTGAATGTGGTCCCAAAATGTGGTCCCAAAATATAGACGGGCAGTGGGTTTTACCAGGTGATGAGCAAAAAAAAGACAAAAAAACAAGCGCCGATGCGTGGGGGTTCGACGGATGCCCCTGACATATCACTGGAGAAGGAGCGCCAAATCATCGCCCGGGTATATGAACTGGGGGAGCCGCTGTGCGACGCGGAAGGCATAGAGCTGATCTGCGTTGAATATCAGCGGGAGCCCCGTGGCCGGGTGCTTCGGCTGTTTCTCGATAAGCCCGGGGGCGTGACATTGGACGACTGTGCCGCCATCAGCCGTCAGATCGGTGACATTCTGGACGTTACACTTGACGAGGCAGGGGCCTACAATCTGGAAGTATCTTCACCAGGGCGCAATCGGCCGCTGGGAAGAAAGCGGGATTTCATCAAATATCGTGGAAATCCGGTGGAAATCCGAACCGAGCGACCGGTCAACGGGAAGAAAAAATTCAAGGGAATCCTCGAGGGCATGACAGACGACCGGATTCACCTTCGGGTCAACGACGCCACCCTGGCCATTCCCTGCGCGCTGGTTACGCGAGCGCGGCTCGTCAACTATACGGAGAAAACAGATGTTAATGTCAGACATTAAACGCGTCATTGAACAGGTGAGCCGGGACAAGGGCATCGATCCCGACATCCTTATCGGAACCCTTGAAGAGGCCCTGAAGTCTGCCGCCAAAAAAAAATACGGAAGCAAGATCGATATCGAAGTCAAGTACAACGAGGATTCGGGGGAGATCGAGGTGTTCCAGTTCCGGGAAGTGGTGGAGGATGTGGCCGACCCCGACCTTGAGATCAGCCTGGAGGCCGGTCTCCAGCTCGACCCCGAATGCGAGATCGGCGACTGGCTCGGTTCCAAGATGGATACGGAGTCGTTTGGGAGGATCGCCGCCCAGTCCGCCAAACAGGTGATCATCCAGAAGATAAAGGATGCAGAGCGGGACGCGGTATACGCCAATTTCATCAACCGGAAGGGCGAGATCATCAACGGCATTGTTCAGCGCATTGACCGGGGGCAGATCATCGTCAACCTCGGCCAGACCGAAGCGGTGCTCCCCTCGCGGGAGCAAGTGCCCCGGGAGGTTTACCGCCGGGGAGATCGCATCCGGGCATATATCATGGATGTCCGGAACGACACCCACGGCTCCCAGATCATCCTCTCCAGAACCCATCCGGAATTTCTGATCAGCCTTTTCAAGACGGAGGTTCCAGAGATCAGCGAAGGGATCGTGACCATCATGGGGGCGGCAAGGGAGCCCGGCAGCCGGGGCAAAATCGCCGTCTCCTCCAATGACTCGGACATCGACCCCATCGGCGCCTGCGTCGGTATGAAGGGCAGCCGCGTTCAGAATGTGGTGCAGGAGCTCCGGGGCGAAAAAATCGACATCATCCCCTGGCATGTGGATCCTGCCAAATTCGTCTGCAACGCCCTGGCGCCGGCGGAGATTTCCCGGGTCATTATTGACGAAGAAAACCGGTCCATGGAGGTCATCGTCCCCGACGAATTTCTTTCGGTGGCCATTGGAAAAAAGGGGCAGAATGTCCGCCTCGCCTCCAAGCTGACACGATGGCGGCTGGATGTTCAGAGCGAATCCCGCTACAGCAAGGCGATGAAGGACGGCTACAATTCGCTCATCTCCCTTCCCGGCGTCGGCATCAGCCTGGCGGACGCCCTCTATGAAAACGGTTTTTTCTCCGCGGAAGAGGTGGCCAAATGCACCGTGGAAGACCTCACCCGCGTTCGAATCCTCAGCGAAGAAGAGGCCGTAGCACTCATTGAGGCCGCCACCGTCTACCTGGAGGAAAAGGCTGCCGAAGCGGATGCCCAGGAGGACGCAGTTGCTGCGGATGATGCGGCGGAAAGCGAAGCGGCGGAAGGCGAAGCAGCGGAAAGCGAAGCGGCGGAAAGCGAAGCGGCGGAAAGCGAAGCGGCGGAAAGCGAAGCGGCGGAAAGCGAAGCGGCGGAAATCCCCGATGCAGACGATCGCGGGAGCGCCGCTGTCGATGCGGCAGATGCCCCGGCTGCACCGGATGCCGCGCTGGCGGAGGAGGAAGAGGGGCTTCCGGAGCCGCTTCAAGCCGTCGGGGGGGATGATCCGGAAGAGAGCGCCGCCGCATCCGAAGACCGCGGCCCGGCATCGAACCCCGCCGCAGCGGAAGATAAGGATTGATGGCCTGAACGAAAACGGATATCGACATTCAACACAGGTGCGTTTAATTATGGAATGATTTAAGGTGCACTGGATATTTAACCAAAGGTAAGGGGGATGGATGGCGAAGATCAGAGTATATGAACTTGCCAGAGAACTGAATATGAAAAACAAGGCGCTCCTCGAAAAGATCGGCGAGATGGGCATCGTGGTGAGCAGCCACATGAGTTCTCTGGACGAAGAGACGGTCTCTCAGGTGAAGGCGTATGTGCGCGGCAAAAAGCCGGGTGCGGTAGAGCGGAAACGCGTCAAGCCCACGGTCATTCGGCGTCGAAAACGGCGGAAGGTGGAATCCGAGGCGCCCCAGGAAGCCGAACATACGCCCGACGAGGCGGCCGAACCGGTGCCTGCGGATGTTGCGTCTTCCCCGGCCGAGGCGCCCGCCCCCGAAGAAACACCCGAAGCAGAAACCATGGAAGCCGCACCGGAAGCAGCCCCCCCTGCCCCCGAAGAGAAAGCAGCGCCCGAAGAAAAAGCCGAAACAGCGGCGGAAACGGCCCAGGCGCCAGCGGAAGCGGAAGCAGAACCAGAAGCGGATCATGCGGCGGCCGAAGCGCTGTCAACGGCGGCCGAAGAAGCCGAACCCGAAGCCGCCGAAACAGCAGCGCCGGAGGCGGCGGATGAAGCGGCGGCGGATACCCCACATCCCCCTGAGGTATCCCCCGATGTCGGCGCACCCCGGAAATCCGCCGAGGCGGAACCAGTAGAGAGCGAGACCATCGAGGCCCCGGCGGCGGACGCGGCAACGCCATCCCCCGCACCGCCCGAGCCCCCCGAAAAGCCCGAAAAAACCGATGAGACGGATACCGCCGAAGCCGATCTGGACACAAAATCGAAGAAGAAAAAAAAGAAAAAAAAGAAAAAAAAGGATGCGACGGATATGCCCGCCAAGATCATCAGCCTCCCCCCCAAGGTCGAGGAAACGACTCCGGGTCCGGATCACGCCGGTGGCCCATCGACCCGTCAGCCGGCCGCTTCAGGGCGTGCGGACATGCCGAGAGGAGCCGCCCGGCCGGGAATGGCTGCAGCAGGCGCACCGACATCCGAAGATGAGGCCGGCAGAAAGAAGAAAAAGGAGAACCGCTGGGCCAAGAAGAAGATCTCCTTCAATAAGAAGGAGGTCATCGAAGGTGCAGCGCTCTACGGCAGGGGCCGCGGCAAAAAGGGCAGAAAAGGCGGCAAGGGAAAAAGCGCCCCGGCACAGAAGACCCAAATCACGACCCCAAAGGCGATCAAGCGGCGCATCAAGGTCGACGAGACCATCGTCCTTGCCGATCTGGCCAAACGGATGGGCATCAAGGCCAACGAGATGATCAAGAAGCTGATGATGCTCGGCGTGATGGTGACCGTCAACCAGACCATCGACTTCGATACCGCCGCGCTGGTCGCCTCTGAATTCGGCTATGAAGTAGAGAAGGCCCGCTTCGAGGAGGACGCCGTCCTGAACATCGATACGGAAGACGATCCGGAAAAAATGGCAGGCCGGTCGCCCGTCGTCACCATCATGGGCCATGTCGACCACGGCAAAACCTCCCTGCTCGACGTGATCCGCAAAACGCGGATCACCGAGATCGAAGCCGGCGGCATCACCCAGCACATCGGCGCTTATAACGTATCCACCGATCGCGGACAGATCACCTTTCTCGACACGCCGGGCCACGAAGCCTTCACCTCCATGCGCGCCCGCGGGGCGACGGTGACGGATATCGTGGTTCTGGTGGTGGCGGCCGACGACGGGGTCATGCCCCAGACCATTGAAGCCGTCAACCACTCCCGGGCAGCCGGAGTCCCGATCATCGTCGCCATCAACAAGATGGACAAGGCGGGTGCGGATCCGGACCGTGTCATGCGAGAACTGGCCGAACAAGGCCTTACGCCCGAGGACTGGGGCGGCGACACCATCTTCGTCCGGGTCTCCGCCAAACAGAACCAGGGGATCGACGATCTCCTGGAAATGATCCTGCTCCAGGCGGAAGTGCTTGAGCTGCAGGCCAATCCCGAAAAGCACGCCAGGGGATATGTGGTGGAGTCCAAGCTCGATTCGGGACGGGGTCCCGTGGCCACCATCCTGATACAGGAAGGCACCCTCCATGCGGGCGACCCCATCGTCTGCGGCATCCACCACGGCAAAATCCGGGCGATGCTCAACGACCGGGGCGTGCAGGTGGACGACGCCGGCCCCGCCATGCCCGTGGAGGTGCTGGGCCTGTCGGGCGTTCCCAACGCCGGCGACGAAATGGTTGCACTGGATGACGACAAGAGCGCCAAGCAGATCAGTGAGCATCGCCTGCAGAAGCACCGGGCCCTGGAGTTGGCCAAAACCAGTCGGGTCAGCCTGGAGAAGCTTTTCGAGCGGATGCAGGAAGGGGATGTCAAGGACCTCAATATCGTGCTCAAGGCAGACGTCCACGGCTCCATCGAGGCCCTGAGCGACTCTCTGACCAAACTTTCCAACGAAGAGGTGACCATCCAGATCATCCACGCCGCGACGGGCACCGTCTCGGAATCGGACATCTCGCTGGCTGCGGTTTCGAACGCCATCATCATCGGCTTCAATGTCCGACCCAGCGCGAAGGTTCAGGCGATGGCGGCGGAGGAGCATGTCGACATGCGGTTCTACAACGTCATCTACAACGTCATCAAGGACGTCAAGGACGCCATCGTCGGCATGATGGAATCGACCTTCGAAGAGCGGGTGCTGGGGATGGCCGAAACCCGGGAGGTCTTCCACGTGCCCAAAGTCGGTGCCATTGCAGGATGCTACGTCACCAGCGGCAGCATCAAGCGGGGGCAGAAGGTCCGCCTGGTGCGCGACGGCGTCATTATCCACGAGGGCAAAATCTCCTCGCTCAAGCGTTACAAGGATGATGCCAAGGAGGTCCAGAGCGGTTACGAATGCGGCATCGGCATCGAGGGATACAATGACATCAAGGTGGGGGACGTTATCGAGTGCTTCTACCTTGAAGAAATCAAACCGGAACTCGAATAGGCGCCCCCCGGACCCCTCTGCAGGCGCCGATAGGGGGCCCCGCCAGGAATCGACATGGTTGTAGGCATCGGCATTATCACATTCAGGCTGCATGACTGCCGTTCCTTGAAAGGCAAGCGAAAGATCGTAAAATCGATCATCGCCCGGATACGGAACCAGTTCAATGCCTCGGTGGCGGAGATCGGCGCCAACGACGTCTATCATCAGGCGGAAATCGGCATTTCCATGGTGGGCAACGACCGGCAGGTGATCAACTCGAAGCTGGATAAAATCTTCAACATGGCCGATGCCCTGGGATTGGCCGAAATGATCGATACGGAACTGGAGATCATCAATATATGAAGCCCTTTTCACGCGCAGACCGGGTGGGCGAACTGATCCAGCAGGTGCTGGCCGAAAACCTCAACCGAAGCATCAAGGATCCCCGGCTGAAAATGGCCACCATCACCGGCGTGAAAATGTCAAAGGATCTGAAAAGCGCCCGGATTTATTTTGCCATATCCGGCGGCCCGGAGAAGATCGACAACGCCATTGCCGGCTTCCGGAGCGCCATCGGCTTCATCAAGCGGGTGCTCGCCAGTGAACTCGACCTCCGGTACATACCGGACCTCAAATTTTTTTACGATGAATCATTTGATTATGGCGCGCGCATCGAAAACCTGATCAAATCGCTCAATACTGACGATGGAAAGAATCATACGCCGTTTGAGACAGAGTGAAAACATCCTGCTGGTCTCCCACGTAAACCCGGATGGCGACGCCCTCGGCTCCCTCATCGCCGCATCCCTGGCCCTGGAGAAGGGGGGCAAGCGGACAACCATGTATAACGAGAGCCCGATACCGGCGGTCTACCGCTTTCTACCGGCAGTGGACCGTATTCGCCGGCGCATCGACCATCCGGGGGCCTATGATGCCGTGGTGGTGCTCGACTGCAGCAACATCGACCGCATCGGCAGGCTCGCAGACGACGCAGCGCAGTTCCGCATCACCATCAACATCGACCACCACCTGAGCAATACCGGCTTCG
>CAJXSB010000098.1 GCA_913060435.1 uncultured Desulfococcus sp. | reverse complement strand
CCCCTGCCGATGGCATATAGCTTGACGGCGGCGGCGGTGCTGTTCAGGTTCGTGAGGGCAATCGCCTTCCACGTGATGGCGGTGCTGAAATCACTGAAATAAAACCCGAGAATGGCGTGGCGCTCCCCGGTGAGACGAAACTCCGCCACACCTCCACCGCTCTTGTTCTCATAGGAAAGCCGGAAATTGAGGAGTTCGCTGGTGTAGGTGATCACGCCCGATCCGGCGGCAAGCGTCGGGGCCAGGCTTTTCAGGTCGACCACCGACTCGCTGAATCCCTCCACGGTAAAACGCTCCTCAAAGACCTGTTCACCAGCATCATACAGGGCAAGAGTATATGAAACGGGGAGCGGATGATTGTTGTCGACCTGAAGATAGGTTCCCCAGATGCCGCCCGTACCGGTAATATGGGGCAGGTAGACTTCGTATCCCAGGGCCGCACCAGGCAGCAGCAGGCAGACCAGTAGAAAGACGCAAAAGAAGCGCCGGCCACATCGGTTCATAGTTTCTCCTTTGGAAGAATATTTATGCCTCCCTAAAGCATTAATGGAGGAAAATGTCTGATCCATCAAGCTTATGATTTTTGTTATATGATTGTCACCGTTTTTACAACCTTTTTCTTCAATCCAGAACACACTTCGGGCAGGTCCGCATCCGGGTTTTTCAGATCGGTCCGTGTACATCTTTCCAAGCCGACGCCAGCGTCATTATTGTTTTGACAAAAAGCGCACACCGCATATAATAGTCAATTTTACACTGACGGATCGCTGGCTGCCGGCTACCTGCAGCCACACCCAGCAGGCATTTTCAATTGAGGAACCCCTCTTTCGAGATTCGTTCATGGGATGCATAAGAGGTGTTCTCCGGCGGATGAAACTCGAAAGTCGAGTGAGGAATTATCGCCCATGGAATTTTTTCTGTGCGTCGTCGGGATGGTCATGTTCATCGAGGGGCTCCCCTACGCCGCTTTTCCGAACCGGATGAAATTTTGGATCCAGAAGATACTGGAGCTGCCGCCCAAAACCCTCCGCGGCATGGGGCTGCTCATGATGCTCGCCGGCCTACTGGTGGTTTACGCGGGGAGGACGATCCAATAGCATGTACCGCCTTACGGACTATGGCTACAATCTCCCCCAGGAGCTGATCGCCCAGACACCGGCGGAGCGCCGGGACGGATCCCGCCTGCTCTGCCTCGACCGCGTCACAGGAAAGACCGCCCACCGCTTCTTCTCGGACCTGCCCGGACTCCTCGACCCCTCCGACCTGCTCGTCGTCAACGACACCGAGGTCATCCCGGCACGGATGTACGGCCGAAAACCGAGCGGAGGACGGGTCGAAATCCTGATCCTCGACTACGGCAGTCGACGAAACGGCGATGGCGGCGCCCGGGAGGTGACCTGCGACTGCATGATCCGGGCCTCCAAACGCCCCCGGCCGGGCACCCGCATCCTCTTCGACCGGGGACTCACGGCCGAGGTGCTCGGCAGCCGGGACGCCGTCCACACCCTGCGCTTCTCGAGCCCGGAGCCCTTCGAATCGATGCTCTACCAGCTCGGCCGGATGCCCCTTCCGCCGTATATCCACCGAAACGGCGACAAAGCAGATGGCGCCGCAGCGCCGGACAGCACCGCCCAGGAGGACCGGACCCGCTACCAGACCGTCTACGCGGCGCAGAAAGGCGCGGTGGCCGCCCCGACGGCGGGCCTCCATTTCACCCCGGCGCTTCTGGACCGCATCCGAGAGCGGGGCATTGCCGTCGCCAACGTGACCCTTCATGTGGGGTACGGCACCTTCGTGCCCGTCCGCGTCGACGACATCCGGGAGCACCGGATGCACCACGAATGGTTCTCGATCCCGGAAGCAACGGCCGAGGCCGTCAGCCAGGCCCGGACCGAAGGCCGGCGCATCGTCGCCGTGGGCACCACCTCGGTGCGGACCCTTGAGTACGCCGCCGATGCCGACGGCCGGATCGCTCCCGGAAGCGGCAGCTGCGACCTCTTCATCTACCCCGGCTACCGGTTCCGGACGGTGGATGCCCTAATCACCAATTTCCACCTCCCGGAGTCGACACTGATCATGCTGGTGTCGGCCTTTGCCGACCGGAAGAACGTTCTGGCGGCCTACCGGGAGGCCGTGGCGCGTCGATACCGGTTTTTCAGCTACGGCGACGCCATGCTGATCACCTGACGACAAGGAGCAACATTGCCGCACCCTTTTCACGTCACCGCGCGCTGCACCGAAACCCGGGCCCGCACCGGGCGCCTCACGCTGGTCCACGGCACGGTCGATACCCCCGTCTTCATGCCCGTGGGAACCCTGGGGACCGTCAAGGCCCTCGCCCCCGAAGATCTCGCGGCGGCCGGCGCGCAGATCATCCTGGGCAACACCTACCACCTCTACCTCCGCCCGGGCTGCGACGTCATCGAGCGCTTTTCGGGGCTCCACCGCTTCATGAACTGGGACGGCCCCATCCTCACCGACAGCGGTGGATTCCAGGTCTTCTCCCTGGCCAAGCTCACCCGGATCACCGAGGAGGGCGCCAGCTTCCAGTCCCACATCGACGGATCCCGGCATCTCCTTACCCCCGAAAAGTCCATCGAGATCCAGATCACCCTCGATTCGGACATCCTCATGTGCCTCGACCATTGCATCGCCTATCCTGCCGAACGGCAGGCCGCCAGGGAGGCGCTCGAGATCACCACCCGTTGGGCCGAGCGCTGCAGAAACACCTGGCAGGAGCGGAGCAGGGAAAAGAACGCGCTCTTCGGCATTGTCCAGGGTGGGATGTACCCGGACCTCCGGCAGGCGTCGGCCGAGGCCCTCGCGGCCATGGAATTCAGCGGCTATGCCCTGGGCGGCCTCAGCGTGGGGGAGCCCAAAGAATTGATGTACGACGTTGCCGAGGCGAGCCTGCCCCTGCTCCCCGACGACCGCCCCAAATACATCATGGGCGTCGGCACCCCCGAGAACCTGGTGGAGCTTACGGCCCGGGGGGCGGATATGTTCGACTGCGTCATGCCGACCCGGAACGCCCGAAACGGGCAGCTCTTCACCCGGCGGGGCACCCTCAACATCGCCAACAGCCGCCACCGCACCGACACAGCCCCCCCCGACCCGGAATGCCGCTGCTACACCTGCCGGAACTACTCCCGAGCCTACCTGCGGCACCTCTACCAGTCCCGGGAGATCCTGGCCTACCGGCTCAACACCCTTCACAACATCCACTACTATATCGAACTGATGGCGCAGATGCGCAGCGCCATCCGCAAGGGGCGGTTCGAAGCTTTCCGGCAGGACTTCTACCGAGCACGAATGCCGGCGGAAGAGGCATGACAACCTCTCTCAACTTTCGCGTTTCGTTCACGCGATGGATCGCGCCGGCGGATGAAACTCGAGTTGAGAAACCCTATTTTGGCATTATCTTAATGAACAGCGCCGGCAGGGTGAACCGTTGACGACATCCGGCGCCGGAAGCCTTTTGTTGCTGCTCCGGAGGCTGTATCCAGGTCGCCACGCCCGCGCTGAATCCCATCCCAACGAAAAAAGGAGATGTTCATGAAAGAAAAAGTCGAAGCAGTCTTGAATAAAATCCGGCCCGCGCTCCAGCGGGACGGTGGAGATGTCGAGCTGGTGGAAATCCAGGAAGGCGGTATCGTCCGGGTGCGCCTGAAGGGCGCCTGCGCCGGCTGCCCCATGTCCCAGATGACCCTCAGGAACGGCATTGAACGGGTTCTCAAGCAGGAGATTCCGGAAGTCAAAGCGGTCGAACCCGCCTAACCCCGGAGGAGAAGCATGGCCATTGCAGCAAAGATTCAGTCGGTGATCGAAAAATCCTCTTGGATCCGCAAGATGTTTGAAGAGGGGGGGCGGCTCAAAGCGCTTTACGGTGCGGAGAACGTTTTTGACTTCAGCCTGGGCAATCCCAATGTGCCGCCCCCCGAAATTTTTGAAAAAACCCTTCGCGATATTCTCGATTCGGGCGAAGCCCGGGACCACGGCTATATGCCCAACACGGGATATCCCTTCGTCCGGGAGGCTGTGGCCGGCTATGTCGCCAAGGAGCAGGGGGCCGACGTCACGGCAGAAGAGATCATCATGACCTGCGGGGCGGCAGGGGCACTCAACGCCACTCTCAAGGCGCTGCTCGATCCCGGGGACGAGGTGATCACACCGGCCCCCTATTTCGTGGAGTACGGCGCATACGCCGACAATCACGGCGGCGTCCTGAAGACCGTACCCACCCGGGAGGACTTTACCCTCAACCTCGACGCCATGGCGGCGGCCATCACCGAAAAGACCAAGATCATCCTCATCAACTCCCCCAACAACCCCACCGGCCAGATATACGACGCCGCGAGCCTCGAAGGCCTCGGCCGTCTGATGGCGGACCGGGCGGGGGCCATGGGGCGGACGATCTACCTCGTTTCGGACGAGCCATACCGGAAGATCGTCTACGACGGCGCCACAGTGCCGGGCATCTTCGGGGCCTGCCCCAACAGCATCATCGCGACCTCCTATTCCAAGGAGCTGTCGATCCCCGGGGAAAGGCTGGGATACATCGCCGTCAACCCAGCGGTGGAAGCCCGGGAGAGCCTCCTGGCCGCCTTGGCCCTGACCAACCGGATCCTCGGCTTCGTCAACGCCCCTGCCCTGATGCAGCGAGTGGTGGCCCGCCTCCAGGGGGTCACCGTGGACGTCTCCGAGTACGACCGGAAGCGGCGGCTCCTCTGCCAGGGGCTCGCCGCATGCGGTTATGAATTCGGGACCCCGCCGGGTGCCTTCTACCTCTTTCCCAAAAGCCCCGTTTCCGACGATGTCGCCTTTGTCAAGACGCTCCAGGAGGAGCGGATCCTGGTGGTCCCCGGCAGCGGCTTCGGCGGCCCCGGCCACTTCCGGATCTCCTACTGCGTGGACGACCAGACCATCACCGGCGCCATGCCGGGGTTCCAGCGGGCCATCGAGAAGCACCAATAGCCCCACCTACCCAACCAGCCCACGAAACAGCCCGCGCCCCCGCAGGCGGGCTGTTTCCTTTATTGTTCACTCAACTTTCGAGTTTTTATCAATTCCTTCCGCATTCGCCTTCCAGGGGGTGACTGAAAAAATAGACGGCCAGCCCCAGGATGGGCAGCGCCAGGAACAGGCCGAGAACCGGCAGCACCGTCACGCCTAGCGCCAAAAAAATGAAGGCGAGCGCAGCAAATACGATGCCGATGATGACCTTCTGGCTTCTTGCATAAAAACACTTCATATCTTTCATGATTTCACCTCCTGCAGGCAGCCGGTGAATGGCCCCCGGCTGCGGTCGCTGTTACTATCAAACTAACGCGAATCCACGGGAAGTCAATCAGGTGACCCACCGCTGGAAGCGCTCTTGACAGATCGGTAAAAAGAATGTCATTCTGTTGAAAATACAACGATATTCTTTGTCATCCATCAACGGTGCAGGACCAGTTAGACACCATGAAAATACTCTTGATCTACCCTTACTGCCTCGACCCCCGGAAGCACGAGGAGGACATCAGCGTCGTTCCTATGGGGCTCTATTATATTGGGGCGCTCCTCAAGGAAAACGGTCATGATGTAGAGATTCTCAATTTTCACGGCATGGGCGGCACGCCGGAGAAGATCCGCGGGATCCTCCGTGCGCGCATGCCGCGGGTCATCGGTTTTTCGATCCTGAACGCCAACCGGTGGGGCGCCCTCGAGGTGGCCCGCATCGCCAAGGAGGTCGACCCCGGGGTGACGACAGTGGTTGGGGGAGTGGGCGCGACCTTCCTGTGGGAGCATCTCCTCACCCACTTCGGCCAGATCGATTATGCGGTGGTCGGCGAAGGGGAGCTGCCGTTTCTGAATCTCGTCCGGACCCTCGACAATGCGGAGGAGCTTCCCGCGCAATCCCCGGCCGGCCCCGGGTCCGGCAACGCCGCCCCGGATGCCGCAGGCAAGATCCCGGGGGTCGCCTGGCGGCGGGGGGGACGCCCGTTTCTGAATCCCCCCGGGAACCCCATCGCAGCGCTCGACCAGCTGCCCAACCCCGCCCGCCATTTCACCTATCAGCACCTGTCGCTGACCCGGGGCTGCCCCGGCCGCTGCACCTTCTGCGGGTCGCCCCGCATGTGGGGCCGCAGGGTCCGCTCCCACTCGGCGGCATACTTCGTGGACCAGATGGCGATGCTCTACAGCAGGGGCGTCCATTTCTTCTATGTTTCCGACGATACCTTCACCCTGAACAAGGACCGGGCAGTGGCGGTCTGCCGGGAGATCCTCCGGCGGGGGCTGAGGATTTCGTGGGCCGCCATCTCCCGGGTGGACGCCGTTGACGAGGCGGTCCTCGTCTGGATGCGCAAAGCCGGGTGCACCCAGATCAGCTACGGCGTGGAGAGCGGATCGGAAAAGATCCGGCGGCAGCTCAACAAACGGATCACCCGCGAGCAGATCCTGCGCGCCTTTTCCCTGACCGCCGCCTGCGGCATCATGCCCCGGGCCTATTTCATCTACGGATGCCCCGGCGAAACCCCGGAGACCATCCGGGAAACCATGGACCTCATCGACGACATCAAGCCGCTGAGCGCGATCTTCTACATCCTCGACATCCTGCCGGGAACCGATCTCTATGAGGCGCTCAAGGAGAGCGGCCGGCTGGGCGATGACGTCTGGTGCGACCGCATCGAGGACATCCCCTACTACACCCAGGACCCGTTGCTTCCCGAAGGTCGGATCCTCGAATTCGGGCGGCAGCTCCGGGACCATTTCCACGCGAAACTGCCGGCATTTATCGACGCCCTCCAGCTGAAAGAAGATCCCGAACTCCGTCCCTTCCATGCCGATTTTCTCTCGCGCCTGGGGCTGACCTTCACCCACGGCGACTACGCCCGGAACGAAGCAATCCCCGCCCCTGCCGCCATTGCGGAGAAGCTCTTTCGGCGGGCGCTGGCGTACCATCCGGACCACCGGGCCTTTCTGGGGCTTGGCATCCTCTACCAGCAGCAGCGGCGTTTTCCCGCATCCGCCGAGATCCTCGAAGCGGGCGTCCGCCATTTCCCCCGGAGCGAGGAGATGCAGATCTGCATGGCCGTCAGCAGCATGAACATGGGGCGTTTCGACGCGGCGGCGGCGGCGCTCAAACAGTTCCCCGAAAACCCCCAGGCCCTCCAATACCTCGCCCACTGCTGCCGTGCCCTGGGAGATGCCGAAGGGGAGCAGCGCTGGATGAAACAATACCAGGCCCTTTCCCGATAGGGCCGGGGACTGCAGTGGGCTCTCCCACAAGTGAATTTCTGTGAAGAGATGCCTTGAATTTGTTCCGGGAAAGGCCCATGCTGGCATATTCGATCCTTCGGCGGCCGCCGTCGCGGCATCCGCCGAAAGACCACAGCATTGCACAGCAGACCCGATGTGCTGCCGTTTCTGCTACGAGGAGCAACCGAGGCGACCCATGTACCCAAAACACTGTTCATCCAGACCAGCGCCCAGCGGAAGATACACCGCGGCATCCCACCGTCGGCGCCGCCCGTCGGCGGCCGTCCCTGCCGGGCGCATCGCCATTCGAAGGGGATGCCGGCTTCGGCGGCATCCGGGCGGCATCCACAGTCGCCGGCAATCCCCGGCAGCGAATTCCCGGGAAGCAGACCCCCGGGAAGCCAATGCCAATGACGTGCAGGACCTCATCCGGAAGGTGGCCATGATGCCCCTCCCCGGGGAAATGCCTCCGGCGCTGGCGCCCTTGTTCATCTCCCTCCACACCGCGGCCCGCCGCCTTCTGGCGGAGGCCGACCGACTGCCCGGTGCATCTGCCCCTGCCGCCGTTCAGACAGCGCCGCGGCCGCTCTCCGCCCCTGCGGCGGCCGAATGTAGCGCCCCGCCCCAAAACCGATCCGGGAAATCCGGCGGTGCACCCGGATTTCCCCTCAGCCTCCCGGGGATCGATGCCGACAGCGCCATTGCGGCCCTCTGCGTCACCCCCGAGATCTTCGAGAATATCCTCGTCCTCTTCTGCCGGAACAACAGCAATGCCATGGGACTGATCGAGCAGGCCTGCGGGGAGAAGGACTGGCAGACCGTGAAGAAGCTGGCCCACGCCGTGAAGGGAAGCGCTGCCAACATCCGGGCCGCGGCGCTTTCCCAATCGGCGCAGGCCCTGGAAAATGCCGCAGAACACGCCGCCGTCACCCCCGCCGCACCCGGACCCTCCAAAGCCGACCGTTCGCAGATGGCGGCGGATCTGGCACTGGTACTGGACGGGATTGCAGCGGCCGGCATCGCCCCGGCACCGAAACCGCCCGACCAGGGCCACCGCCGGGTCGACCGATCCCGCCTGGGCGCCCTGATGCGTGATTTCATGGAGGTGCTCGATCTTGCCGTCCCCGAAGAGATCCGGCAGCATCAGGAGAAGATCCGGCCCTACCTCCATCACCTGGCGATGGCAAACATCGAAGCGGCCGTCCAGCAGTACGACTATGACGACGCCCAGGAGCAGATCCGGGCCATCGCTGGCGACATGAACATCCCGATCCGGGCCTCCGCTTTCCTGCCGGGCGAGCTCATCCGGTAGCCCCGGAGCATCGGGGCAAAGGAGCACAGCGATCATGCTTTCAGCCATCCCCCATAAACCCCTGGTCCAGATTGTCGACGACAATCCGACCAACATCGATATCCTCGTCAACGCCCTGCAGGAGGACTATCGCCTGGGCATCTCGAAAAACGGGGCCAGGGCCATGGCGTATGCCGCAAAGCACCGGCCCCTTCTCATCCTGCTCGACATCATGATGCCGGACATGAACGGCTACGACGTATGCCGGAAGCTCAAGGAATCGCCGCGGACATCCGACATCGCCGTGATCTTCATCACCGCCGTCAACGAAACGTCGAGCAAGACCAAGGGGTTCGAGATCGGCGCGGTCGACTATATCACCAAGCCGTTCAACGCAGCCGAGGTGAGGGCGCGGGTGCAGAACCACGTCAATCTGAGGCGGATGCAGGAGGAGCTCAACAACCAGAACCGCATCCTCCAGCAGAAGGTCGAGGAGAAGACCGCCCTGACCCAGCAGATCCTTCAACTGACGATCCAGAGCATGTCCCAGATGGCGGAAAGCCGGGACCCATACACCGCCGGTCATCAACAGCGGGTGGCACAGCTGGCCTGCGCCATCGCCGGACGGATGAAGATGACGGCCGAAGAGATCGACACGATCCGCGTGGCCGGCCTCCTCCACGACATCGGAAAATTCCGCATCCCCACGGACATCCTGAACCGGCCCGGGAAAATTCTCGATGTCGAGTATGAATTCCTCAAGGTCCACCCGACGGTCGCATACGATTTTCTCAAGGACATCCCCTTCCCCGGCCCCGTATCCGAGATCGTCTACCAGCATCACGAAAAGCTCGACGGCTCCGGCTACCCCCGCGGCCTGAGCCGGGACGACATCCTCCCGGAGGCCCGGATCCTCACGGTTGCCGACGTCATCGAGGCCATGAGTTCCCACCGTCCCTACCGGCCGGCCCTCGGGACCGACATCGCTCTGGCGGAGATCGTCAAGCACCGCGGGGACCAATTCGATCCAGAGGTGGTCGACGCGTGTGAAGCCGTCTTCAACGAAGACGCTTTTCAGTTTCTATAGTTCGGATGCGGCATCCGTCCCCAGGGCCGCCGCACCAGGGAAAATTATCCATGAGATCTACAACCGATCTGCCGGCCCACGGTTCGGATCCGCCCATTAACTTCGAGGCGATCGACCGGCTTTTCGCCGCAGCCGAAACGGAAGGTCGGCGCTTCCTCTTCGAATATGAGGTATACGACCTACTCCGGTCTTCGGGTGCGGAGACCCCGCCTTCGACGCAGCTGCTCTCCAGGGGCATCCGGCTGTCGGATGCGGCCCTTTCGGCCATGCCCGGGGACCGGGTGGTCCTCAAGATCGTCTCGCCGGCCATCGTGCACAAATCCGACGTGGGCGGGGTGCAAGTCGTCCCCAAGACGCCCGACAGGATCCGGTCGGCCTGGCGCCGGATGCTCTACGAGGTGCCCGAAAACCTCGCCGCAATGATCGAGCGGCACCCATCCCTTGCGGCAGAGGGCTATTTCGGGCTGCGGGGGGAGGAGCTCCGCCAGGCCATCTCCCGGGATGTCCTGGGGGTGCTGATGGTGCAGTACATGCCCCCGGACTCCCAGACCTTCGGCAGCGAGATGATCGTGGGCATCCGCGCCACCCGGGAGTTCGGACCGGTGATCAGCGCCGGCCTGGGCGGCATCGACACTGAACTCTACGCCGAGCGATTCCGCAAGGGCCAGGCCGTCGTGGCGGCTGCTGCGGCCCTGACCGGGGGCGAGGCCTTTTTCGAACTGTTCCGCCATACCATCAGTTACCGGAAGCTGGCCGGCATGACCCGGGGGCGGCGGCGCATCGTCACGGACGAGCAGCTCCTGGAGTGCTTCACCGCGTTCATCGCCATGGCCAACCACTATTCGCCGGTGAACCCGGATGCGCCCTACGTCATCGACGAGCTCGAAATCAACCCCTTCGCCTTCACCGACTACCTGATGGTGCCCCTGGACGGGGTCTGCCGGTTTTCACGCCCCGGCGAACGCCCGGTGCCGCGGCCCTATGGGAAGATCCACCACCTGCTCCACCCCGAATCCATCGGCCTGGTCGGGGTCTCCGCCTCGCGGATCAATTTCGGGCGCATCATCCTCCGGAACATCCTGGCCAACGGCTTTCCCCCGGAGAAGATCCGCATCCTCCGGCCCGGTCTCGACGCCATCGAGGGCATCCGGTGCGTCCCCGGCCTTTCGGACCTCGACATCCAGCCCGATCTTCTGGTGGTCGCTTTGGGGTCGGACCAGGTGCCGGCGCTGGTGGACCAGATCATCGAACAGGACGCCGCCCGTTCGGTGATGCTGATCGCCGGGGGCATGGGCGAGACCCGGGAAAGCGCCGGCCGGGCTGCGGAAGTGATGGAAAGCATCCGCAGGGCCCACCGCTCGGAAGGGGGAGGGCCGGTCTTCCTGGGCGCCAACTGCCTGGGTGTCATCTCCCACCCGGGTCGGTATGACACCCTCTTCATCCCCGATGCCAAGCTCTCCAAGCAGCGGGGGGCGCGAGAGCGGAGCGCCGCCTTCATCAGCCAGAGCGGTGCATTCATGATTACGCGGCTCAGCAAGCGCCCCGAGCTGGACCCGGCCTACATGATCTCCGTGGGCAATCAGAACGACCTGACCCTCGGCGACATGATGCGCTACTTCAAGACCCATCGCGATATCAGCGTAGTCGCCGTCTATGCCGAGGGTTTCAAGGACCTCGACGGTCTCGATTTCAGCCGGGCCGTACGAGCGGCAGTGGCGGACGGCAAGGATGTCATCTTCTACAAAGCCGGCCGGACCCCGGAAGGGAAAAGCGCCACATCGAGCCACACCGCCTCCCTGGCCGGGGACTATATGGTCTGTGAATCGTGCATCCGCCAGGCCGGTGGCATCGTCGCCCAGACCTTCACGCAGTTCGAGGACATCCTGATGCTGGCCCAGCGGCTCAACGGAAAGCGCATCAATGGCAATCGCCTGGTGGCGCTGAGCGGCGCCGGATTCGAGGCCGTGGGCATGGCCGACAACATCCAGTCGGACGACTACCGGATGTCGATGGCCCGCTTCACACCGGGAACCGAGAAGAAGATGGCGGCGCTCCTGGCGAGAAAAGGTCTCGACCACCTGGTGGAGGTCAAGAACCCCATGGACATCAACCCCGGGGCCGACGATGAAACCCATATTCTGGCCGTGCAGTACCTGGCCGAGGACCCGAACGTGGACGCGGTGGTGGTCGGCCTAGATCCGCTCTCCCCGGCCATGCGGACCCTGGCAACCTGTGAGAACGGCCGGTACAACTTCGATGACCCCGGCAGCATCGCCGTCGAGATGCCGAAGCTGGCCGAACGCCTCGACAAGCCGGTGGTGGGGGTGGTCGACGCGGGGCGGCTCTATGATCCGCTGGTGGACACCCTCGTCCGGAAAGGCATGGCCGTCTTCCGCTCCTCGGACCGCGCGGTGCGGGCGCTGGCCCTCTATATCGAGGGACGCCTTGCGGCCGAGCGTCTCCGTCAGCGGCCTTTCTGACCCTGCCGCCGGTCCCCGCCTCCGGCAGTCTGCCCCGGCGCGGCAATGCTTTTTTCGAAGCGGATGTTATATTTCTTCATCCAGTGCCATACCGTGACGCGGGATACCCCCAGCATGCGGGCGGCCTCGGACTGGTTGCCGCCGGCCG